>JAIOTH010000134.1 GCA_021106915.1 bacterium
ATAAGTCATTTCTTTTTTATTATTTATTGATTTTGAATCATTTGTCTTTTTTTCTTTTCTTCACTCTAGTTTCTCGATTTAGCTTGAAATCCTTAATCAAAGTTTTTAATAATTTTTTAACTTTTTTAGAACTAAGAAAAGTAGCCATTAAAGGCAATAATATTATAATCAAAGAAGATATTATTAAATCTATTCGCATAGTTGATCCAAATAATAAAAATAACAATATACCATTATATAAATAATGAGTCACCACCATGGTCATTATGTCGTACTTTATAAAAAAATACGCCCATAAGCCACCAACTATTATTAACTCTATTGCTCGAAAATAAAATGGAAATACTGGATACGTAGAATGAGCGACAGCCCAAATTACAGTAACTATTATTACTGATATAAGAGTAGATTTAGTATATTTTTTAAAAAAAGATATACCAAACAATCTATACAAAAATTCTTCTGATATTGCTGCCATTAAAATTATCACAAAAACCGACAAAGCCGGCAAAAATCCTAAAAGTAAATCCATTTCTGCCAAATCTGGAATAGTCCATACATCGAGATATTTTTCACCACCTAATAAAATTAGAGTCTCCACCCCCAACAAAACAAATGTTATTAAATAAGCTCTAAATACAGTTTTTTTTATCTCTGGCGAAAAAAACTTTTTCTTAATAATCAAGGATAATATTTTTATTTTTTTGGGAAAAACTTCTCTACCTAAAGCCTCCCCAGTAGTAGTAATAATAAATATACCTAAAACCGAAAATAAAATAACAATTAATTCCAATCCGATGGCTATCCCATAAAAAACACCGAAGCTGATACCAGTGTAATATTCACTTCTTACAAGCGAAATAGAATTTACTGAGTTCAATAATAGAAATACTGCAATTATGCTTGATAAAATTAAAAACGACTTCCAATTAGTCTGTTTTTTGATAAATTTCCTAATAAGTACTACTAATACAGCAATGAAGAGAAAAGCGCTAGCTAAAAAAGACAAAACTGCCATAAGGATTCCATTAGAAAATTGTTTTGTTACAGAACGAGAAAATTTTTCAGGAACAAATATATTATAACCATAAGAACTAACACTATCCCCTTTAACAACAGCATGAACCTCTAAATATCCTTGTCCAAATTCAGATTCTATTTCCGATCCCTGAACTCTAAATGAAAAATAATGATCAGTTCTATTTTCTAATTTTTCCGAAGAATAATCTATTTCTTCTAGCCTATTAACATCATGCCTTTCCATAAGAAAAGATAATACTTTTTCTCGAGCCGGATCTTTATCTAAAGAAGTTCTTTCTTCATCTTCTGCTAATTTACTAGAAAACCCAATAACTTTTTCATCTCTAGCACTTATTATTACTGCGAATTCTTTTTTTTCTAGTTGCTGAAAAAATCTCACTCCATAATTTAACAGTCCTAATTTATTATCCCTATAATACTGCTGCACTTCTTCTGCACTTAAACTTCTTTTCAAAAAAGAAATTCCTGCCGAATCATTAGTAAAAGAAACAGCGTGACTGTATTCATCTGGATCAATAATATTATTAACTTTTAAAAAATCATTAGCTATACTTACAGCTTCTTTCCCCGTCATTAATGGTTGTAAAAATTCTTCTATCCCAATATTTTTTAATTCATTTCTAGTCTCTGTATATATATTTGATACAAAAATAAACAAACCCAAAATCGCCACTCCTAATAAAATCCAAGTAAATTTTTTTTCTTTGTTTTTCATCCTATTAAATATTTATTAATTTTTTTGTTTCAGATTAAAAAATTTAATCTAATTATCCAATTAAGTCTTTTTTATAGTTTGATTTAACAGGATAAATAATTTTATAATTTTTCTTTATACATAGCACCAATAATCAATCCTTTGATTAAACCAAAAACTAATACTTGAATTATCCAATAAACAATAACCTCATTAGCAATAATCATATAAAAAGGCATAGTAATCATTCCCGAGAAAGCTCCCACCATCCATATCAAAATTCCATAATTTATTCCTTTTATTACTCCCTTTCCAGGAATACCTTTATAAAAAATGGCATAAACCAAAACAAATAGAAAAGCCGTAACAAGTCCTATCAAACTTGTAGCAATCATACTATTAGTGCTCATAATCTGAGCATCAGAAACCCAAATATTTGGGTGGAGCTCATAAACCCAATTAAAAAGCCAACCACAAGTTAACCAGCCAAATATTAAACTCACAATCCAAATTACAATACTAGAAAAAATAATCTTTTTAATATTCATTTTCTTTTTCCTTTCTATACCTTGTTAATGCAAGGATATTTTATTTTTATTTATTATATAACAAAAAATTCTAAAAAAATATTATTTATCTCTTTTTTATTCTATATCTAATAATAAAAAAAATCAAAATAATAACAAATAATGCAATAATTGTTGCCTCCCACGATTCTCTCAACTCATCTAAAATACTATCATTATCTTCTGAATCTAAAAATTTTTCATTTTTATTAAAAAATTTACTAAATGGCTTTTTTACAACAAACTCATCAAAATTTTCCATCAAAGGTTCAAAGACAAAAAGATCTCTTGGCATTCCTTGGTTTCCTTTTGCTTCTTCTTTCTTAACGCATTCTTTATCAACCAATCCTTCTTCGATTTCGCACGCGAACCAACCTTTTTCCTTAAATATTTTTTCATTCTCTGCTTTTTTTATTTTAGACTTTAATGTTTCTTTTAATTTTCCACTTATTTGATATACTTTATTATTTTCAAAATTATTTCCTGAAGAAGAATAAGGAATAATTCCTGACCATGCAAATTTAATATCATTTGTCCCTGGAGCATCACCTGGAGGTACAGCAAACTTCTGATTTTCAATAGAATACCATATATTATCATGAATATAATTATTCTTGGCTGTCCCGATCCCAATCGGAGCTCCACCCCAAGAAACCAACTTATTATCGTAAAATTCAGAATCTATTATATCAAAATCAAGCACTATAGGTCCATAATGATCTCTTATCGTGTTATTGAAGCATTTCATATTTTTTATCCTGCCCAGCCAAATTCCTAATTCCAGATTATCAAGAAGCATATTATTATAAACTCTGACATTTTTTGATACCATTTTCCAATCCCTTTTTCCAGGATTTTCAAGAGAACTATCAATAGTTCCAGATATTCCAATTCCGTCGCTTGATGATCTAATAACAGTATTATCATGAATATTTATGTTATTTGAAGCTGCAACCCAAATGCCAATTATTCTATTTCCCGGCACCCAGAACCAATCAGGCCTCCCATTATCCAATAAATAATTAAAGGCAATTTCTGAATTTTCGCAATATTCACATTTCAAAGAACCTACAACCTGTGTTTCTCTAATATCATTGTGCAATATTTTGACTCTCTCAAGTTTGTATGCAAATATTCCAATCTTGTTTTTTAATAAAATGTTATTCTCTATTAGAATATCTTTTGAATTTTTCACTACAATCGCTCTTCCTTCTGTCCAGGAGAGAGGTTCATTTGGATCTTTTGAAAATGTACAATCATGCAGATAATTATTTCTTATAATAACATGTTCTGAATTCTTTACTTCAATACAATTTGCAATATCAGAACTTATTTCATATCCCTCAATAATATAAGGATTTTCTTTTGTGGCATGTATATTTTCTATTAAAATTGGTTCTTGTTTCTCATAAGCAAAAGCTCCTATTGGAAAAATTATAAAAAACAATGCTATAAATAAATATCTTTTCTTAAAAATGTTCATAATAAAAATATTATTTATTTCCTATCAGCCACACATTTATTATTTTTACAATATACTTTACCAAATTTTGGACAGTCTTGTTTCATCATTCTGAGATTATTTTCAAATTCTTCAATTGCTTTAGAAGCATTTTTATTAAAATAACCAAAATAGCAACCATTGCTAGGATTAGACACTGCCACACAATCATCGTCAGTTTGGCAATAGCTAAAATTTGAAGATAAATCGACATCTGCGTCTTTATTATTGTTTGTCGTAGTATCTTGTATAGAACATCCAGATATAATGATGCTTACAATAACTAGCATAGATGCTATAATTTTGTACATAATTTTATGTTAATAATAATTTAATTTTTTCAATACTATCTTCTTTTAAATATCATTTCACTGTACTATTATTTATATTTTTTATCTACAAATAATTATGTGAGTAACTTTCTGTCATATTTTTTATTTACCTATTAATTATAACAATAAAGAAGCTTAATTCAATCAAAAAAATATTTTGAATAATAGCAAAATACTTAATTTTTCCTAAATCTAAACAAAAATCAATCTTTAAAAACTACCAAAGTGAAGTATGGGCGTAGCATGAGTATGACACAGATAACTTTTTATTACTTAATACTCCAAAATTTCCATTCGTGAGGTTCATCGACACCCCATATCCTCATATGTAAAAAATCATCAAAGTCACTTATAAAATGTCCTATTCCAAAAGATACAGACAATATCCCTACCCAGTTATTAACATAAACAACTCCGACAATAACCAAAACTAGACCATATATCCAATGATGAGGAGCATTTAAATGACCGCCATATTTATCTCCCAGTCTTCCTATCGCAAAACCGATGAGTGCACCAATTAGGCCACCAACGATAATAATTAATATATTCATAATAACAAATTAATATTAAATTTTTAAGAGCGTTCTATCAAATGAACGAAACAATACATTAAAAATATAAATTAGGGAAAAATTTCTTATTATTCTACAACACATTTATATTCTTCACACTTATACCCCTCTACACATTTTTTAAATGAATCATCACACTCAATACATCTATATCTAATCTCTGATGGCCAACTACTCCAACCACCTTGGCAAACCATATGTCCTTTTTCACATATTTCACAGGAATATTCTTGGCAAGGATCATCTGAAACATACCCCTTGAAACCTTCACATGAAGGATTATTAATAAGAACGTTATTATTTAAACAAGAATGGTCAAAGCACTGAAAACCTTCCTTGCAATCTCTACCAGATAGACATTCAAAGCATACTTCTTCAGCTCCACTGAGCACTTTCTTAGCAATACCTGAAACGCAATTTTCGCAAGGAGGACAGGCAACATCTAGATCAGAACATATTGGATAAACAATTTTTTCTCCATTTTCATATGTATAACTTTCTCCTTTATATTTTGTTCCAGGGGGACATCTATTATCTTGGGTAAGATTTTCATATCCTGAAATAACACACTGACCATTACTCATTGCTTCTTGAAGAGGATTTTCAACTTCTTTACCATCTATATTATAAGTCGCTTCCACATCACCACTTTCTAAATCTGCTTTTATACTTATTCCAACAGATTCTGAAGCAATAAAATCCCTATGATACTGCGCTACTGCTTTTCTTAAACTCTCAGTATATTCACAATCCATTCTACCATTATTCGGCATTTCTTCAGTATATTTGCATTTATCATTTACTAATCCAATAATTTTTTTCTCCATCATTTCTCCAGTAAATAGATGTTCAAATTCGCATGAGAATACTTCACAAGAATCAAGCTTATCTGGAAAAGCATCACAAGCAATTAATTCACTTCCAAGAGGTTCAATATTTTGAATTTCTTCAACTAATTGTTCTGAATCTTTTTCAGTTTCCTTATCTGTTAATAAATCGCCAGAATTAATTTCAGTATCGGAATTAACGTTATTATTTTGAAAAGTAAAAAAGAATATTCCCCCACCAATTAGACCTATTACAACCACTCCAATAATTAAAATTAATAAAAAATTGAATAGCTTTTTCATAAGCTTAGAAAGTAAATTCACTTGTTGACTTGTTTGAGATGCAATTTTTATTGCTTCGTTAACTTCATTAGGATTATAACCTTGCTGAATTAAAAAATTATATAATTGCTGTGGAGCATATCCCTGGACTTCTTCACTTTTAATCAATTCAATAAGTTCTTGATTAACCATATATTTTAGTTTTATTAAATAAACTTTATTAATTTTTTATTTTTTTAATTATCAAAGTAATTACCATTGAAAACAATAATGGAGGAATAATTAATATTAATAAAACTATTACCTTTTATCCCTTAACTTATCGACAGTTATAATTCTAAAAGTATTTGAATTTATTGTTTAAATATTTTTATTATTCTTGGTTGAAGTACCCATATTCCAATTGGAAAAAACCAAAACATAAACAATACATCAAAATAATCTCCAAACTTTGCAATTTGCTGTTTTTCTACAGACACCAAAGTTTTAGAGATAAAATATAGCCCATAAAATATTCCGAACATTGCATATAAGTGAAATAAAAACAATAATCCAAAATTCACAATTCCACCAAATCCAAAATTAACCATAAAAACTATGCTATAAATTATAGTGTAGATTAAATTAAATTTAAAAAATTTTACATTTAGATTATTTCCTTGAGGTAATTTATAATATAAACCAGTTCCAAGTGTGTAAAACCAGCTAATAAATAAAGCCATAAATATTAACATAATCAAAGGCATTATCATAAATATTAATTTTGGATCTCTGGTCGACATAACTATGCTCATTAATACGAATTGGCCGATAAAAGGCACTATCACTAATAGTAAAAAAAGTTTTCCAGCGCTACTTAGTAAATAAAACTTTTTAAATCCTTGGAATGAATTTAGACTATTGTTTCTTTGATTTTCCATAATGTTTTTTATTAATAAATGAATTGGCAAAAACTATATTTTGTCTAACGTTTCAAATATGAAAAATTTCGCAAAAATTCATCTGAAATCTAATAACTTTTTACAAAATTTTGGTAAGAAAAATTTATATTCCTTAATAATATTATATCGTAAATTTCCTGAATCTCATATTCTGTGTTATGTGATATAAAAAATATCTTTCATTTCTATTTATTAGATAGGCTTTCTTCTTTTTCTATAAATTTTATTTTTTCGTTTTTAAAAATAGGGGTGAACTTCATTTTTAAGAATACATTATCTTTCAATCCTATCAACAGTTATAATTCTAAAAGTATTTGAATTTATCGTTATTTTAATATTATTCTCGGTATTTGTAACATAAAAGTTTTTTCCGATTTTTAAAAAAAACTTTTCTTCAGTTTCTTTTAAAATCTTAAGTATAAATTCTTCAATTTGTTTTTTTGAAAACTTAATATTGAATTTTTTATTTATTCTCCCATAAACAAGTTCTGTATAACAAATATTTTTTAAAATATCCCTCTTTTTTATGCTCATAATATCTCCTTAAAAATTAAAATATATAAATCTTTTTATTTCCCCTCTTGTTTTATTACTAAATATTAAAATAACTGCCAATTCCTTTTCTTACTTCTTTAATTAAATTTTTACAAATTTTTTGTGCCATTATTTTAATTCTCAAAATTTATAATGTATAATCGCTATTATACGTTTCGATGATCCCAATCCATTACTTTAAAATCTCTAATAAATTATCGATTAATATTTTAGCAACTGGCACAGAATCCCCTGCTTCGCAGGTTACCCCTTTTCCTTCTTTCATAACATTCAAAATGGATTGAATCCAATAATTTCCTATTATTGCCATTGTACTATCTGTATCATGACAATCTGGCAAATCTCGCCAAGCCGTCGAATAATCTTTTGAATGGCAAGCATCAAAGCCTGATAATTTTGTTAAATTGCTTTTGCTTCCTCCTCTAGGACCTTCTTCTATTTGAGGTAAAGCGTCACAAAATTTTTCAGCAAGATTACTTGTTTTAGCTCCAGGCACAAGCAAGGCAACATCAGAATCTGAAATTTTAGTAATTGCCAATGTCTTACCGTTTCTTTTTATTTGATATCCTTTACTGCCTGCCATTTCAACACTAACTGCACCCCATCCTAAATCACTTGCTGTTTTTTGTAAAATATTTTTTATTTGATCTTCACTTAAACTTTTATTAATATCTACTTTTCCGACACTCCCTTTTTTGTCTTTATTTTTTTTATCAGACAAAATTTCTTTTATAGGAACTACATCTTCCACAATAATTTTTTGCTTGTTTACATCAAATGTTCCAGCGGGAAATAGATTTTCTAACGCATTTTGTAATATTGCTTTTGAATCTTCTAAAAAAGTATCAAAATAAAGTTGAGCATCTGGCTGAGCAATAATCTTAGTTTCATTATTTTCCACTTCAAAATCAAATTTAACAACTGCTTGTTTTGTTTCCTCTTCAGATAAATAATCCGTAGCCGCTTCAACATATCCTTCAACAGTAATCCAATTCTCAGAATCTGTTAAACCTTTTAATCCTCCAGAAGTAAGATTAACAAAAGCCAATGTTTGAGTTACAGGTGCTATACCTTTTTTTGCTTGTGTAAAAGCAGTTTGTATTTTTCTATTGTCAATAATTTTTGCTCCTTCTTCTCCGATAGACAAAATAACATCAGCACCACTAAAAGCAACTGCTGTCGCTCCGGCTACATATTTTACTGATAACGCTGCTGGACCTAACGTACCACCACTAACAATTACTCCTCCAGCTGCTACAGTAAGAAAACTTATATCTTTTGTCTTTTCTGCAATTACGGATGCCATCTCCCATCTTTCCGCACTTTTTATACTATCCTTAAATTCCATTTTATTAGCTTCTTCATATAGCTCC
>JAIOTH010000043.1 GCA_021106915.1 bacterium
ATTGATTTTAAAATCAACTCCAGCTATAAAATTGTTAAGCTTCTAATTTGGTAACCACTTTCTGGGCTACCTTTTCGAGGCTTTTATCGTCCAAGGATAAATTTGTGTTAAATTCTTCTTCGTATTCTGCATACGAAATAGCCAAAGAATTGAACACAAGTGTTTCGGGATTAGTATATTCAAATATCTTATCCCGTTTATCCATTAATTTTTTTGCCAACCATTTGGCAAAAGAATTAACTACAAAATAAGTCAATACTTTTGTTTTTAGGTTAACGAAAAAATTTTTGGAACGATTTTTCTTGTCTAGCGCGAATAAAAAATCGTGCATTGCAAACGCTAGACGGTTCTCAAGTTCTCTGCTCATAGGATGAGCTTCTTTTTGTTCTACCTCTGGCAGAGTAAAAGAATTAAGATCCTGAGAAACTCCAGGAAGACAAGATATCTTTCCCATAATTTCCTCCTAATTTTTTGATTTTTCTCTATCTACATCTTATAATAATATTTTTATCATGTCAAGTAAAAAACAGGGGAAAACTATAATTATTATTAATTTCATAAAATATCAAGATTTGAACTTATTTTTTAGATAAAAAAAGGCTTGTACGTGATTATATGTACAAGCCAGTAAAATGTCCTCGTCCTTGGATGTTATGAAGACGAGGGTTAATTTGCAATCAGGAGGATTGGAATTTTTTGTCCATTTCCGCCAATAATTCCTCTTCTGACAGTGTCAAGTATCGCTCGTATTCACGAGCTTCCTTTTCACTGACAGTACTAATCGCACTTTCAAAATATGTTGATCTGACAGCTGTAGCTGTCTTCGTTGTTGTTGTTCTACGAGTTGTAATCACATGGTGTGATTTTTTGTTTGGTCCACATATTTCAAGGAGCTTTTTAAAAAACATATTGCCTCCTTTTTGTTCTCTTTATTATTTATTCAACCACCGGCCGAGAACATTGGTGTGAGTTAAGTTATCCTATTTTTAACTTGATATTATTATAACATACTGACAGAATTTGTCAAGTATGCTTTCTGATTTATTAAAATAAAAAATCCTACTATTGGGAGTAGGATTTTAAATATTATAAAAATTTAAAATTTATCTCCTTAATTTGGTCAATTCAAAATAACTAAAACTATCGCTTACTCCATTGTGGTGCTCTACGAGCTCCTCTCAAACCAGGTTTCTTTCTTTCTTTAACTCGAGGATCTCTAGTTAAGAATCCTTTACTTCTCAATGTTTTTCTATTTTCTGGATCTATTTTTAATAAACAACGAGAAATTCCTAATCTGATTGCTTCAGCTTGAGATTTTTTTCCACCACCTTTAACTTTGATAGTTAATCTAGTTTTTCCAACTAATTTAAATAAATTTAAAGATTCTAAAGCAGTATCTTCTAAAATTGAATCATTAAAATAATCTTTAATAGTTTTTTCATTAATAATAGTGTCCCCTTTTTCATCATAGATTCTTACTGTAGCTACAGCAGTTTTTCTTTTTCCAAATGAATATGTATATTCTCCCTTGTTCATATATTTTAAAAAAAATTATTTCTTAATTTTTAATCTTTTAATCATCAAACTTCTTAATCTGTTCTTTGGTAACATTCCCATAACACATTTGCGAAGTAGTCCTTGAGGATTTTTAGCAAATAATTCAGACATTTTTATACTTTTTAAATTACCAACATAACCAGTATGATGATGATATACTTTATTTTGTAATTTTTTACCAGTAAATTTCATTTTTGAAACATTTTCTACTTCAACTATATCACCAGCATCAATATGTGGTTGATATGAAGGATTATTTTTTCCCATCAAACATACAGCTATTTTACTAGCTAAACGACCCATACTTTGGTCTGTGGCATCTAATTTTATAGTTTCTCGCTCCATACAAATTTTTGATTATGAATTTTTGAAAATTCGAAATTATAAATTACTTATTTTGTGAATGTTATATATACCATTTCAGCACTGTCACCTTTTCTCTCACTAATTTTTATTATTTTTAAATAACCACCAGCAATATCTTTATATTTAGGGCCGTGAATTTCTAATAATTTTTTAACAGATTTTTCAGAATTTAGTTTAGTTTTTAAATATCTTTTAGTAGCTAAATCATTGTTTGCAGCTTTAGTGACTAATTTTTCTACATAAGGTTTAATTACTTTAGCTTTGGCTTTAGTGGTTTTAACTTTTTCAAATAAAATAACGGCATCAGCTAAATTTTTAATTAGAGCTGTTCGGGGTCCTTTTTTTCTATCTAGAATTTTATTTTTGTTCTGGTGTCGCATATTTTTATTAGCTATTAGTCATTAGCTTACCCGCCTGTCGGTTTACATGCCGAAATGTAGCGTAGGTATGCAGACAGGTAACTTTTAAGTGAATTATTTCTTTTTAGTTGTTTTCTTTTTTTTAGTTGAACTTGATTTAGTAGTTTTTTCTTTTTTTATTTTTTTAGCTGTAGTTTTTTTACTAGAAGTTTTTTTAACTGAGATTTTCTTTTTTTTAATCTTTTTTTCTTCTAAGTCAGGAATGATTAAAGAAAAGTGATCCATAATAATTTTACTACTATTATATAGAGCTTCTTTAGGGCTAATAGTGCCATCAGACTCAATTTTCATGCTTAATTTTTCATAATTAGTTCTTTTTCCAACTCGGACTGGTTCAATATTAAAACTAACATTAACGATTGGAGCAAATAAAGAATCAAGACTGATTTCATTTGTAGTTAAATCCTCGGTTTCTAATTTTTCTTCAACCGTGACGTATCCCTTTCCTTTTTCAGCAGTAAATTCAATCTCTAATTCGCCTTTTTTATCAGTAATATGAGCCAATACTAGTTCTGGATTAGCAATTTCAGCTTCAGCATTTTTATTAATATCACCAGCTTTTACTTCTTGCTCGCCAGTAATTTTTAATTTTAATTTAATAGGTTCATCGGAAAATAATTTTAACCTTATTTTTTTGATGTTTAATATTAGTTCTACTACATCTTCTTTAACATTTTTTAATGTAGAAAATTCATGACTAGCACCTTTTATTTTAATTTTAGTGATTGCTGCTCCAGTAAGCGAAGATAATAAAACTCTTCGAAGAGGATTAGCAATAGTTATACCATAACCAGGAAATAAAGGCTCAACAACAATTTGAGTTTTGTTCTTTTTTAATTCTTTATATTCTATTTTTGTTGGTGTAGGTATTTTTTCCATTTTATTTTTTTAATTATTTATAATTATACAAATATAACTTTGCCAATATTAGCAAAACTGGTATGTTTATATTTATCTGGAATAAAACTCAACAATTAGAGAAGTGTCAATATTTTTTTGAATATCATCAAGATTAGGATCACCAGTTACTTGAGCAGTTAATTTGTTAGAGTCTAGACTTAACCAAGTGGGAATATTTTTTTCATTTTTTAAGGCTTCTTTTTTAGATATCCAATAATTTTCAGCGATTTTGCTCTCTTTAACTTCAACTTTATCGCCAATTTTTAATTTATAAGAAGGAATATTAACTAAACGCCCATTAATTTTAAAATGTCCATGATTGATTAATTGTTTGGCAGTATTTCGAGAAGGAGCAAGTTTAAGATTATAAACAATATTATCAAAGCGATGTTCTAATCAAGAAATTAAAGTTTTGCCAGAATTTTTTTTATCTTTTAAAGCTTTTTTAACTAAATTAACGAAAGGTTTCTCTAATAAACCATAAATCCTCTTAGTTTTTTGTTTTTCTCGAAGTTGTTTGCCATAAGCTGACATTTTATACATCATTTTCTTAGGTCCATGTAATCCAGGTTTATAGTTTTTTTTCACCATAGCACATTTAGGACTATTACATCTTTCACCTTTTAAAAATAATTTTTGCCCTTCACGTCGGCATAATTTACATTTTGAACTGATTTTTCTCATATTTATATTAGCTTACAGCTTTTAGCTTTTAGCTTTTAGGATTTTACCTATAAGCTATGAGCTAAAAGCTAGTTAATTATACTCTTCTAGGTTTTTTAGGTCGGCATCCATTATGAGGAATAGGAGTGACATCTTTGATAGACATTATTTTTAAACCATTAGAATGTAAAGATCTAACAGCACTATCACGACCAGAACCAACGCCTTTTACAAAAACATCAACTTCATCTAAACCATAGTTTTTAGCTTTGTTAACGGCGTCTTTTCCAATAATTTCAGCAGCATAAGGAGTGGCTTTTTTGGGACCTTTAAAACCCATTAGACCA
>JAIOTH010000116.1 GCA_021106915.1 bacterium
AAAAAAAAATACGAAAAAAATATCCAAAATAGACAAAACATTAATAAAAATGATGAAGTCTTATATTCTAACGAAGGATATTCTAAAAAAATTAAACTTAAATTAACAAAAAATAAGACAGACAAGAAAAAAATTATCAAACCTAAAGCAATTAAAATAGATACTGAAGAAACAGAAAAAACTCCTCCAAAAAAAATTAAAATTGAAACTGATGACAAAAAGACAAAAAGTAAAACCCCAAAAAAAAGAAATTTAAAAATAAAAGTTGATGATGAAAATAAAGATGAAGACTATATTTTTGAAGATTAAATTATCTTACCATTTAATAATTATATAAAATATGAAAAATAAAAAAATTCTAATCACTGGTAATGAAATAGTAGTTAAAGCCGCTTTAGCTGCTGGAGCTCAAGCCTATTTTGGTTATCCGATTACTCCTGCCACAGAAATAATGACTGAATGGGATAAAGAATATGAAACTCGAAAAAAATTAATTTTTTTACAAACTGAAGATGAAATGTCAGCTGGTTTTGCGATGATCGGCTCAATTTTAACTGGAGTTAAAGCTTTCACCGCCACTGCTGGACCAGGAAATATTTTAATGCAAGATGCTTTTGCCATGGCCGAGGCTATGCGAATTCCCACAGTAGCAATTATTGGTCAAAGAGGAGGCCCTTCTACTGGTTCCGTAATTTATTCCCAACAAGAAGTCACTTTAACTGCTTTTGGTGGAAATGGCGAAGGCTACCGAATAGTTTATTCACCATCTAATATTCAAGATCTCTATGATCAAATTATTAAAGCTTTTAATGTAGCTTGGAAATATAGATTTCCAACATTTGTACTAACTGATGGCTATACTTTAAAAACCAGGGCTTTAGTAGAATTAAAAAAACCAAAAACTTTAGTTAAATCATACCCTTTGGTTTTAAAATCTAAAATTCGAAACAGTTCTCAAGAATCGAATTATGAAAATTTAAACAATACTTTTACAACTGAAGAAGAATGTTTTAAGGTTAATACCAATTTATTAACTGCTTTTAATAAAATAAAAGATAAAATTGCTGAATCTGAAAGCTACTCTTTAAATAAACAAGCAAAAACTTTAATTATTGCTCATGGAATTGTAGCATCTTCTGTCAAACAAGCCCTTAACGATTCCAATAGTAAAAAAGTTAAATTATTTAGACCAATTACTATTCATCCTTTTCCAGATCAGAATTTAAAAAAAGCATTGCTGGGGATTAAAAAAATAATAGTTATCGAAACAGCCGCCAATCAATTATTAAAATTAGTTAAAGAAAATATTTACGGTGAAAAAATTCCTATTGAAACTTATTGTCGACCAGGATTAGGAATTAGTCCCGAGGAAATTATTGAGTTAATAAAGTAAGATAAAAATACCTAATTACAAAATCCTAATTTCTAATTGATTATTCTGAACTATGTCATCCTGAACTTGATTCAGGATCTCGAGATTCCAGGTCCCTGCCTGCCGGTAGGCAAAAAGCCCAGAATAACAGTAAATATTAAATTAATTATTAGGATTTAGAAATTTAATCAACAAAATAATAACATTTTACCTATTATAAAAATATAATGCCAAAAAAATCACTAAACAAACATAACTCAAACCTCGCTTGGCCAAAATGCTGGAAACATTCTTCCAAGCCTCATAAATTTTGTCCAGGATGTGGACATCCGATAGTTTTAAAAATGCTTGGAGAAATAATTGATGAATTGAAAATCCAAAATAATACTTTATTTGGGGTAGATATTGGTTGCTCGCTTTTAGCCTGGGATTTCTTTAATATTGACACTGTTCAAACCCACCATGGTCGAACCGTTCCAGTCATTGTTGGTGCCAAAAAATCTCGACCAGATGCACTTTGTATTGCTTATGTTGGTGACGGCGGAGCTTATGCTATTGGAGCTCAACATTTAGTAAATTCTCGAATCCGAAATGATAATATTACTACTATTGTGATCAATAATGCTAATTATGGTATGACTGGTGGCCAAGATGCTCCAACCTCAATTCCTGGCCAAATTACCACTACCACCATTAATGGAGCTGACAAATTTTATATGAAGGGTCCAGAAATGGTAGCTAATATTAGCGATATTCCAGCTTATGTCGCTCGAGGAACAGTTGATAATCCAATTCAATTAAAAATGTTTCTAAAAAAAGCTCTGGAATGGCAAATACAAGGTAAGGGATTTTCCTTTGTCGAAGTTTTATCTTTTTGCCCAACTAATTGGAAAACAGATGCTAAAGATACCTTAGCTTTTTTAAATAAACTTAAAAAAATCTACCCAGTGGGAGAAATAAATAATATATGAATAAAGAAATTTTAAAAATATACAATCTCAAAGGTAAATTCCTAAAAAATCAAGAAAGGAAAAAATTTTATAGAGAAATAAAAAAAGAATTTTCAGAAACTGGACAAATTACTAAACAAGTAAAAAGATTCACCTGTCTCTTAATGAACTCTTCCGGTAGGATATATCTTCAAAAAAGAAGTAAGCTTAAAAAAGAAAACTCTGGACTACATGATAAAACAGTAGGAGGACATGTTACTGGGAATGATACATTTAATATGACTATAATTCGAGAATGTGCCGAAGAATTAGGATTTCCAGCTTCCATTCTATCAAAAAAAGAATTTGACGAATCAATATCAAAAACTCATTTGAACATAGTCGCCTTATTTAGAAAGGTAGACTACATCACAAATTTTAAATCCACAAGAATAGCAAAAAATAATCAAAAATTTATTCAACCATATATTAATACAACTTATATAGGATATTATGATGGACCTATTAAGTTTATTGATGGTGAAAGCTCAGGAATAGAAGTATTTTCTTTAAAAGAATTAGAAAAAAAAATTAAAGAAAAACCAGAAAAATTTACTGAAGACACTAAATTTATGATTAAAAAATATCGTAAATATCTAAAACCAATTAAATAATAAATAATATGCCTATAAAAAGTCTCTATAAAAATAATAAAAAAGTACCGGCTAGAATTAATAAAGAATTGCTAGAAATTTATGATTTGGATGGAAATTTTTTAAAAATTCAAGAAAGAAAAAAATTTTTTAATGAAGCTAAAAAAGAGTATTTCGAAAAGGGGGAAGTAAGCAAACAAATTAAAAGAGTTTTATTATTATTAATGACTTCTAATGGAAAAATTGTCATTCAAAAGAGAAATAAACATAAATATGATAACCCTGGACTTTTTGATAAAACTTTAGGTGGACATGTTATTGCTGAAGATACTGATAATCTAACTCTTATTAAAGAATCTGCTGAAGAATTAGGATTTCCAGCTTCTATTGTTTCTTCGCAGGAATTTCCAAACGTAATTAAAAAAACCGATCTTCGAATAGTTGGCATTTTCAAAAAAATAGAAACTATAGATCGATTCCCTTCTGTTCGAATCACTTCTAAAGGAGAATTTATCCAACCATATATTAATACTACTTATATCGGCTACTATGATGGACCAATTCAATTTATAGATGGCGAAACTTCTGGCATTGAGGTGTTCATGTTAGATGAATTAAAGCAAGAATTAAAAAAATATCCTGAAAAATTTACTGAAGATTTAAAAATACTTATTAAAAAATATCGTAAATATTTAAAACCGATTAAATAATAAATATATGACTAGTGAAACCGAAATATATAAAGAAAAAGTACAAATATTTGATCTATCTGGTAAATTATTAGGAATGCAAGATAAAACTGAATTCTATAATGAAATTAGAAAAGAATACAAAAAAACAGGAAAAGTCACCAGACAAGTACGTACTATTAGATTATTTTTAATGAACGCTGATGGTGGAATATATCTAACCAAAAGAAGTAAATTAAAAAAAGAAAATACCTTACTCTATGACAAAACAATCGGCGGACATTTAAGGGATTCTGAAACTCCAGGATTCACAGTTCTACGAGAAGCTGCTGAAGAGTTAGGTTTTCCTGCCGCCGCTCTAGATGAATCTGAATTTGTAACTTCTTTATCTAGTGTTGACCTAAGAATCATTGGTATATTTAAAGAAATTGACACATTAAATGGATTTATTGCCAAATATAAGTATAAAAATGGTAAATATTCAAAATTTCCTCAAATTACAACAATTTTCATTGGAGTATTTGATGGACCTATTAAATTTAAAGATGGTGAAACTTCTGGTGTTGAAATTTATTATCCAGATGAGATTATTTCCGAATTAAAAAAGAACCCTAAAAGATATACTGAAGATGTAAAAATTTTAGTTCCTCAATATATTAATGAATTTAAAAAAATTGTAAAACAAATAAAACAATATCGTAAATATTTAAAACCGATTAAATAGAATTATGGTAAAAAAAGCAACAAAAATTACATTTATTATAATCACTATCATTATAATTTATATAATTTTGGGACCTTTTTTTGCTGAAGGTAGCATTATTAGAAACAACATTAAAAATCATATACACTGTGGTAATAGTACAAAACAAAAAATTACTAACAATTACAAAAAAAATAAAAAATGTGTATTCTATACGTATAAAAATCCACATAAAAACATAATGATTGAAGGTGCTGAGCCAGAAACATTTCAACACATTAAACAGTGGTATGGTAAAGATAACAATAATATTTATCGTTATCGCTCTACAATCACTGAAGCCAATATGAATAAATTTGAAGTTTTGAGTGTCTCATATGCAAAAGATGATAAAAATGTTTACTATAGAAATAAAAAGATAGAAGGAGCAGATTCTGATAGCTTTAAACTTCTAAGATACATTTAGGCCGTAGACAATACAAATTTTGATCGATCAGGGGGAAAAATAGAAGGAGCAGACCCTAAGCCATTTGATGCTCAAAAGGATAATCAAGAACGCAATAAAGATATTTTTAAAAACTATAAAATAAATCAAACAGAATAATAAATAATATTAAAAAAATATT
>JAIOTH010000103.1 GCA_021106915.1 bacterium
AATATTTTTGTTCTAGTTTTTGATCCAAAAAGTTGTTCAAGCATGTGGATTAGTTTTTAGTTGTTAGTTTTTAGTTGTTAGTCTGTCCACTGACTACGGAACGTGATGACCAGGATTATTGACTAAACTAAGCTAGATTAGTCGAGTTATAAAACAACCAATTATTATTTAAATACAAAAATTAATTTATTCAACATTTTCATAACTTCTAATAATAAAGATTTCGCTTTCTCAATTTCTATTTTTTGAAAAGAATATAATCTCTCAATAATTTCTAACTGAGTCTCTAATTCACCTCCGGACCCATAAGCAATAACCAAAAATTTCCGGAAGTCTTTAGTAGTTGACCTTTTTTGTCCCTCAGCTATGTTAGAAGGAATTGAAACTGTACATCGCCTCATTTGAGAAACTAATCCGTAAATCTCTGAATCTGGTAATTTTTTAGTAAGTTTATAAATTTCTACTACTAGATTCATAGATTTTTGCCAAACTACCAAATCTTTATAATTTTTACTTTTTTCCATAAATCGCTTTTCTTTAATTTTTATTATTTATATATAAATCCTAAAATATTAAATTTATTAACTAAAAACTACAAACTATCAACTATGAACTATCTTGAATTTATAGTATAATATTTTTAGGTAATAAACAAGATTTAATAATACCAATATACTTTGAGTTCAGCTCAATTAGTATATTGGTATCATAATATTCGTATCATTAGCATTTATGAAATATATACTCAAAACTAGCAAAATACTTATCAATCCTGAAAACAACCCTCATCAGGCTCTAATTTATACTGGCTCACCAAAAAAAAATCAAAAAAATAAGGGTAAACTAATAGTTTTGTTAGATTTGCCTAATGAGACTGAAAATAAAAGAGAATTAAATAATTTATTAGTTCAAAAAATACATCGCCTTTACTATGAATCTACTCTCATAGATCAAGAAACAATATTAGAAAATATTTTAGAAGAAGTTAATGAAAACCTACCTTTAATTACTAAAGTAGACAAAGATTGGCTAAAAGATATTAAAGCTTTTATTACCATAGTTTATCGTCAAGAAGTCTATTTCTCTCCTTTAGGAAAAGTATCCACTTGGGTCACTAATAATAATCAATTAGTAAATATTTTTGATTATCTGGAAAGTGACATTGATAAGCCTAGTATTGATAGAGTATTTACCAATATTCTTAGCGGAAACATAGAACCAAACCAAACTTTAATTCTAACTACTGACACTCTTTTCAACTATCTAACGGAAGAAAAATTGAATAAAATAATTTCTGAAAATGATATTGCTGGTGTAATTATAAATTTAAGAGAGTTATTATACAAAGTTAAAAATAAAACTTTTTGTTTTTTAGCAACTAAACTAAGTCCTTATAATTCTGAAAACGAAAACACAACAAGAATTGAAAAAATTGAATCGCTCCAAGCTCAAAACCAAGTTTCAGCTAAAGAATCAATGGATAAATTATTGAACACCGGACAAAAAACTGAAGATATTCTTAAAAAAGGAAAATCTCAAATTACTGAAAGTTCTGAGCAAATCCGAAGTACTGAAAATTTTAACGAAAAAGAAAAAGAAAAAATTAATAATAATGAATTAGATAAACTCATTTCTGAAAAACTGGAAAAAGAAACTAATCAAAATCCAGAAAGCAAATCTGATTTCACAAATCCTCCTAAAAAACAATTAAATATTCCAATTAGTAAGTACTCAAAAAAAATAATTAAATTTTTAAAAAATATTCTTGAACTTATTTTAAAAATTTTAATCTCTCCTTACCAGCTTTTGATTATACTAAAAAATAAAATATCTGAAAAACAAAATAATATTGATAAAAAATTACCTACCAACGCTATTTTAGGATATCGATCAAAAAAACAGCTTAGCCGAAAAAAAATAATTATCATTTTTATAATAACCTTAGTTGTTGCTTTAAGTATTAGTATCTATCTCACTAATAAAAATAAAAAGACAGAAGAAGAAAAAGAAAAATTTATTGAAACAATTGAAAAAATAGATGAAAAACAAACTGAATATGAATTGCTAAATATTTATAATGACGAAGATCAAGCTAAAGAAAAATTAGAAGAAATTTCTCGATTAATTAAAGAATTACCACGTAATAGCTCTGAACAAGAAGCTAAATATCAAGAAATACTAAATAATTTTGAAGAAAAATTAAATAAAGTTCGTAAACTTTCCACTGTCAAAAATTTAGAAATAATAAGCGAATTGTCATTCAATCCGATAAGTATCAATAAATATGGCAACTCATTAATAATCAGTGGTCAAAATTCAAATGAATTAAGCCTGTTAAATATTAAAGATCAAAAAATAAAAAATATTGGACAAGAAGATCAATATAATAACATAAATAATTTTGTCAAAAATGGAGATATCCTTTATGCTCTAAATAACGATAATCTTTTTAGCTTTAACTTAGATGACAATCAATTTTCTAAATTAGAAATTGCTTTTCATTCTAATTATCAAAATTCTAAAGCTACTACTTTTTATAGTGATAATTTATACATCTTAGATGCTGATAGTAATCAAATTTATAAGCACACTCCTTTAAAAAATGGATTTTCTAAAGGCAATGAGTGGATAAACGACAATACTGACCTTAGTAGCGCCAATTCCATTGCTATTGATGGTAATATTTATGTCGCTTATAATAATGGTGAGTTAAAAAGACTGTATGCAGGATCATTAAATGATTTAGAAATTGAAGATATTGACCCAATAATTGAAAACATTGATAAAATTTACACTGATAAAAGCATCCCGGAAATATATATAATGGACAATATTAGTAAAAGAATTATTATCATCAACAAAGAAGGTCAATTGATTAAGCAATACTATTTTCCAACTATA
>JAIOTH010000159.1 GCA_021106915.1 bacterium
CAATATTAATGAAAGAGAAAGAATTTATATTGTTTGGAAAACAAAAGTAAAAAAGCACATATCTATTCATGCTACTCTTCTAGAAGATCATATCTTAGACCATGTCAAAGATATTGATGTTTCTGATATTGAGAAAAATGGCAATATCTTTTTAAGAGGTATTAAAAAATTTATTAAACCTCTAAAAACCTGGAAGAGAGAATTGTTATCATGAAAAATGTTTAAAAAGTTTCTGAATATTCAGAAACTTTTTGTTTTGCAGAGCTAAAAAAATTTATTCAATAATAATGCTAATACCTGATTCTTGATGGGTATTATTTTGTTTGTCAGTAATAATAGAAAATAAAGTATAATTACCAATTGCTGGTGAATCTGTCCATTCAATATTAATATTAGAATCTAAAGGTTTGCTAATAATTTGGATCCAATTAGATTGGTTGGTATCTTCGTTAATATAATAAAAATCAATTTTATTAACAGTAGAAATGTTATCAATTTCAACTTGCAAATTTAAAGGGAAATCATCTTGTTTAATAACATCATTATTACTAGGTGTTTCCCAATTGATATTATGATTATTAGTTCTTTCGATATTCAGTTTAAATGTAATGTTTTTTTGTTGATAATTTTCCTGATCATCAAAAACTAAGACATTTAGTTCGTGTTCACCGTTTTTGATGCCAGAGTTGAATTTATATTGATAATTATAAGGTTCATTTCTAGTGGAACCAATAAATCGACCATCTATTTTATAAACTACTCTGTCAATATAGAATCCGTCTTTAGCTTTTGTTTCTATTTGAAAATTAATATTTTCAGAAGGTATATTTTGGTTTTTATTAGGATAATTAATTGTTAGTTCTGGTTGGTTTTGAAGAAGATATTTTTGTTCATATTCAGTTGGTGGGTCACTAGTATCTACTTCTTCTTCTATAGCCCATTTTAAAACTGCTTCTTCCCAGGAATTATAATTAGGATCATCTCCTGGATTTTCTGGCGAAGGACCAAGGGGATCATAAGAATTTATATAATGTAAAATATTATGTACTTTACGAAAAGTTTTTTCGATAATCATACTGGGTGGAGTATATTCGCCAGCCAATAAATTAGTTTCTTTCTCTATTTTTACTTTTATTTCCTGACTTATATTTCCACTTAGCATCGGTCTATCAATCGTTTCCCTTTGGTAATCAGCAAATCCATCTGCTGGATAGTCTTTGGTAATTTCTCGCATATAAGCATTCCAAATTGGAGCAGCAATAGCCCCGCCAGCAGCTCCAGTTTTCATTTTTTGATTATCATTATTACCTATCCAAACAGCTGTAGCTACGTGAGGAGTAAAGCCGATTGTCCAAGCATCGTTAAAATCATTAGTAGTTCCGGTTTTAGCGGTTGCTGGTTTATTACCTAGAGTTAAATAATTGTTTTCACCAAAAATGAAGGATCGAGCGCTATTATCAGATAAAGATTTATTGGTTTTTCTAACGGCATCTTCTTCAATTACTCTTTTACCTTTTTCATTATCAGCTTCATAAATTATTTTTCCAGAAGAGTCTTCAACTTTTAAAATAGCTTGAGTTGGTTTTTTAATTCCTCCTCTAGCTAAAGTTGTAAAAGCATTAAGATGTTCAATCATTCTCACCTCTAAGCCACCTAAAACCAAGGATAGTCCATAATTACTAGCATCTTTAATGGTGCTATAGCCAAATTTTTTCAAAAAATCTAAAGTGTCTGGAATTTTTACTAAGTACATTAATTTTACAGCGGGAATATTTAAAGAACCAGCTAAAGCTTGTCGCAGACTTATTGGGCCGTGAGTTTCTAAATCATAGTTTAAGGGATTATAGTTACCAATATCAGTTTTAAAAGTTGTTTCTACATCAAAGAGAATTGTTTCGGGTTGATAACCTTTTTCAAAACCTAAAGTATAAATAAAAGGTTTGATCGAAGATCCTGGTTGACGACTAGCTAAGACAACATTTACTTGACCATCAATTTCATCATTAAAAAAGTCACGGGAACCAAGCATAGCCAATATATCACCAGTTTTTACATCAAGAGTTAAGAGAGCGGCATTATTGGCATTCCATTTTTCAGGATAATTTTCGGTTTTTTCAGTAATAATTTTTTCAGCAGCTTCTTGTTTTTTGTAATCCAAGGTAGTAATTACTTTTAGACCGCCTTGTTCAATCATTCTTTCGCCGAGCGTGGCGCTTAATATTTCTTTAACATAAAATACAAAATGAGGAGCTCGAATATTATTTTTGGCTTTCTTAAAGATTAATTCTTCTGCTTTAGCACTAGTATGCTCTTCTGGAGATATAAGTTTTTGTTCAAGCATTAAATTTAAAATAGTCTGTTGTCTGAGGATTAGTTTGTCTCGATTCGGTCCATAAGGAGAATAATAGGTAGGGGCTTTGGGAAGAGCAGCTAAAATTGCGGATTCAGCAATAGATAGGTCTTGAGCATGCTTATCGAAATAAATATTAGCAGCAGATTCAATTCCGTAAGCCACAGAGCCATAAGGAATTTCATTAAAATACATTTTAAGAATTTCTTGTTTAGAATATTTTTGCTCTATTTGATAGGAAAGAATCCATTCTTTTATTTTTCGAGAAAGACTTCTTTTATTAGTTAAAACAGCATTTTTAATAAATTGTTGAGTTATAGTAGATCCACCTTGGATTCTTTTTCCTTGTAAACGAGGCATAATTTGTCCGCGAATAATTCCCCAAACTGAGATGCCTTTATGTTCATAGAAAGTTCGATCTTCAATGGCAATAGTCGCATTAACGACATATTCTGGTAGATTATTGATATCAATTAAAGTTCTTTGTTGATCGCCATGAATATCATAGAGAAGATGTTCACCAGTACGATCATATATTTTTGTACTTTGAATAATGGAACGGTCAATAATTTTATTTGGATCAGGTAAGTCCTTGGAATACCAAGCAAAGGCAATTACTGAGAATATTCCACCTAATAAAATTAAAATTAAGCCTAAAATTATTAATTTAGGCAATAAACGACGGATTAATTTTTGAGTTTTTGTGGATTTCGATTTTTTAGGGGAATAATTTTTTTTTGTTTTTCGAGAAGTATATTTGATTGGTTTTTTAGAAAATTGAATATTAAGTTTAGGTGTTTTACTGTATTTTTTAGTTCGGCGTTGGGTAGATTTTTTTAAACGGGAGTTTTTAGAAA
>JAIOTH010000023.1 GCA_021106915.1 bacterium
AAATTCCATCAAAGAACAATTAAGAACTCTTTCTTTTGAAAATAATGATGATCTTGCAGATAAAACAATAGATATATTAAAGCCATTATATAATGAACTTAAAGAAATTAATAAACACAAAGGAGAAGGAAACACTGAACACGAAAAAAGGAAAATATCTTAAAATAAAAGAAAGATTTAGAAATATTTACAGAAGAGAATATGGAAGCGACTATTGATATAGTTAATAAAAAATAATACTAAAAAACTTACTCCTTTATTAACTATTTAAAAAAATTTATCCAATTTAAAAACCATCTCATTCTAGGAGACGGTTTTTTCTTTTGGAAATTTATTTAATCTTAACCCTCCATCAATTCATGTGCCTTCAACCAATCTTGTTCATATTCTAATAGCTCTTTTTCCAAAATGCCTAACTCTTCATATAATTCTTGAGAATATTTTGTAGGATCTTTTGAAAATTTGTCTAAGATATTTTGTTTGCGTAAAGTTTTTTCTTTAATTAATTTATCTAATTTAGAAATTTTCTTTTTTGACTCTTTTAAATTAAAAAAAATTTGTTTTTTTATTGCCTTATCAAAAATACGATCATTATTTTTTTTAACAACATTCTTTAAAGAAGCTCTTGCTCTTAAAGAAATAATATACTCATCATAATCTCCCATAAATCGTTTTACTTTTCCTTGTTTAACTTCAATAATGCTATCTGCTAACATATTTACAAAAGTTCGATCATGAGAAATAAACAAAATTGTAGCATAAGTTTCCTGTAGTGCTCTTCCTAAGGCCTCTACTGTTTTAAAATCTAAATGATTATTAGGCTCATCTAATAACAAAACATTATTTTCATTTAACAAAATCCCAGCCAAACATAGCCTAGCTTTCTCCCCGCCTGACAACATGGAAATAACTTTTTTTAGATCATCGTTTCTAAATAAGAAATTACTTGCCATTCGCATAATGTCTTCATTACTCTGATTGTTGCCAGCTGAATAATTTAAATAAGTCTCTACCGTATCCTTATTATTCATATTAACTGAAACATGTTGAGCATAATAAGCAACTTTTGTATTTTGCATCCAACGTAAAGACCCTCCCAAATAATCTAATTCTTCTGCCAAAGTTTTTAAAAATGTACTTTTACCTTCACCATTATCACCAAGAACTGCGATATGTTCTCCTCTATTAATATCTATCGAAATTTCATCAGCAATCGCTTTATCGCCATAACCAATTATTAAATCTTCCATCCGCAAAGCCAATCCTTTTTTAATTTCGACACTAGGAATTTTAATATAAACATCATCTGGTTTTTTTAAAATTTCAATTCTTTCAATTTTACTAATTGCTTTAATTTTAGATTGAGCCTGACTAGCCTTGGAAGCTTTACTGCGAAAACGAGTGACGAATTCCTGTAAATGTTTTTCCTTAGCATCTTGTTTTTTATTAAACTTTTTAGCTGTTGATAATTTATCATCTTTAAACTTTTCATATCTACTAAGATTTCCTGGAAAATAATAAGTTTTACTATTTTCAATTTCTAAAGTTTCCTGACAAACATTTTCTAGAAACTCTCGATCATGAGAAATAATCATAAACGCACCCTGATAATCATTTAAAAAATCCTCCAACAATAACATAGTACTCATATCTAAATAATTTGTCGGTTCATCTAATAATAATAAATTTGGTTCCTGCAAAAGCATTGCTGATAATTTAACTCTCATTTGATAGCCACCTGACAAAGAAAGAATTTTAGAACTTAATTCTTTCTCTTTTAAACAAAATCTACTAGCTATCTTGGCACATTGCCACTCCTCTTTTTTACTAATTCTTAATAAATAATCAATTACTTTTTCTGTATCCAAAAAACTATCTTCTTGCCGTAAATAACCTAAACGAGTATTAACTCCTAGATTAAATTCTCCTTGATCTGCGGTTTCATATCCAGTTATGATCTTTATTAATGTTGATTTACCAGCTCCATTTCTACCAATAACTCCAATTCTTTGCTTTTCCCCAACTGAAAAACTAACCCGATTTAAAACAACCTGATTTCCGTAAGCTTTAGATAAATTTTTAATTTGTAATAACGCTGACATAAATTAGTTAATAATCTGCTCGATCTAATTCTTCGCTGAAAAAGGATTAAAATTAGTGTCATGATCATAATAATCCTCATCTTCTTTTTTCTTCAAAAATTTAACAACTTTATAGGTAACTGGCGTTAACAAAACTTCAAATCCAGTCTTGAAAATATAATTAGAGACAAAAATAGTAATTAATAAACTTGCTGGCAATATTCCCCAAAAAGCAATAAAAACAAATAAAATTGTATCTAAGCCTTCACCAATTAAAGTTGAACCAATTGTTCGTAACCATAAAAACTTACCAGCAGTTTTAATTTTTAATTTTGCTAAAATATAAGAATTCGAAAATTCTCCAACAGCATAAGCAATTAAAGAAGCTAAAACAATTCTCGGTGTTAAACCTAAAATATTTTCAAAAGCTTCTTGGAATGGCCAATCACTAGCCGGCGGTAAAACAGTCACCAACATTAAAACCAAAGACATTAAACCCGCACAAAAAAATCCTATCCAAATTACTCGACGAGATTTTCGATAACCATAAACTTCTGTCAAAATATCTCCAAAAATATAAGACAAAGGAAATAATAAAGTTCCGCCATCAAAAGTAAACTTCCATAAAACTAAAATTTTTGTGGAAGCAATATTTGATATTAAAAGTACAGCCACAAACAAAGCCATAATAATATCAAAGTAATGATATTTTTTATTTTCCATAATTTAATTTATTTATAATACGACTATTATATATTATTAATACTAAAATTAAAAATTAAATAAAAAAGGAACGCTTTCACGCTCCTTAAAACAAATTACAAACAGATTAAGCAAATCCCTTAAGAGATAAAACAATTCCACCAATAATTACAGAATCACCATTATGTAATGAAATGGGATACCCGCTTTTGACATAAGTAGCATTAATCATAATATTATCATCTTCATCGCATACTTCTATAATTAATGGTATATCAAATATTGGCCTTGCATAAGATAAGATTTTTATCCACTTGAAAGGAGATAAATAACCTACTAATTTTTTTTTAATTACATCTTCACTATCATCAATAGTTTGTATGTCCATATCCGAAAGTTTTGACAGTAAATCATTATAATTAACCTCACCAAACAACTTAATCTCTCCAAGATTATACACTTTGTCTTCCTTGCTTTTTTCTTTTGCTAAAACCCGAAAAACCGCCTCACATGAAACAAGTTGATTGGCATAAACAACTCCTTCAATAACTGGAACCTTCATAACATCCTCCTATTTATTTTATGTCCTCTATTTTAATCTTTTAACAAAAAAAGTCAATCACCATGCTAAATAATTTTACTTAATTTACAAAAACACAAAGCCGATCAAAAAAAAGACCGGCTTTTAAAACTTTACATATTATTTTCTATTATTTCGGCCAAAAAAGAGACCGATGCTACGCCTGGTAATCCAGTTTTTCCCAAATCAACTTGCTCATTAAGAACCTTAAGTCCTCCGATATCATCTTTAGCAAATTTCAAAAGATCAAGTTTTCCTTTTTCATTAAAATGTTCCCCTCTAAAACGAAAAAGTGCTTTTTTACCATCCTGTCGAAAGGTAACAAAAATACCTTTATTTTGTTGTTTTTCAACTTCTAAAACCTCAATTCCATTACATTCACCCAATGAAATTAAATCTTTACCTGAAGTGCTAGTCATAATTTCCTCCATTTTATTTTTTCCTCATTAAAAGGATATTACAGCTTACTTAATTATAAAAATATAGTCAAGGCTTTATTTTAAAAAAATAAAAAACAGGGACTGCGCAATCCCTATTTTTAAATAAATCTATATTTTAAATTTATTGTCTATCGTCAAATTGTTTCATTGGTCTAGCTTCACTAACTTTAATAGTTCTACCTTCAAAATCTTTACCATCAAACATTTCAATGGCTTTACCTGCTTCTTCTTCAGTAGAAAATTCTACGAAACCAAATCCTTTAGAACGGCCTGACATTCTATCTACAATCACGTTAGCTGATGTTACATTACCAGCTTCTGAGAAACCAGCTTTGAAAGACTCATCAGTTGTGTCATAAGACAAACCGCCTACATATAACTTTGTATTCATTTAATTTAATTTTCCTTTTAAATACTTAGTCTTTCTCTATTAAAAAGAAAGACAACCTTAATAAAATATTTCCTATCTTTTCTCCAGCAGCTAAGCTGCGCAAATTCTTTACCTTAGAAAAAATCTAGAAAACATAAGTAGCATATACTATTAGGATGAAAAGTCAACCCTGTTAAACAATTTTATCCCTTAAAGGATAAAATTAAAATTTAAATGCATAATAAATTATCACTAATTAATTTATTTTTTAGTAATTATATTTTATATTTCATAACAATATACTTAAATTTTGTTTAACAGGGTCAAGGATTAAATATCTAACTTCAAAATCCTAATACTAAATAAATTTCTAATTATAAATTTTAAATTTTACAAATCCAATCATTCTGATAAAATACTATTATGAAAAATAAAATTAAAATAATTATT
>JAIOTH010000025.1 GCA_021106915.1 bacterium
GGTGGCGTGTTCAGAACACCATTCAGCGATCATTGATCTGTTAGTAGTGTATGTTTCGTCAGTGGACATTAGACCATCTGTTGAAGTACTGATTTCTCGGATTCCAGGAACAAATAATTCTAGAACAACTGTCTTCCAATTCCCAAAGAATTTGAGTACTTTAAAGATGAGGTTGTCAACTGGATTTTTGAATCGAGCACTTCCACCCATATAACCAGTTCCACCATCATTATATCTAACAAAGACAGCGGCTGTAGTTACATTTTTTTCATCACTTTTGTTAGTGAATTTTACAGAAGTTTCACGAGGAAATTTCCAAACATCACCCAACAAAATAGGTATGAATCCATTTGTAGATTTAACGCTCAGGTCACCAGTGATCCAAGCTTGTTTGACCAGTATTTGACTGGCAGGGTTGTAGTAGAATAACTTTCCAGTTATTAGGGTTATAAACAATACGAGTCCTAGAAAGGACCATAAAGTTATGCTAACCCATTCGTGTACTTTCTTACCGAAGATAGTACTTGCGCTTGCGTTTCTATTACGCCATGTTTTTTGTTCGTCCATTTTTACCTCCATTTGGCTTTTTTGGATTTTTTGAACATAATTAATTCATCATTTCATTTCTTCAACTCTTACATGTTGTACATGTTGACATACTTACACAAAACCACTTCTACTCATTTAGCACCTCCTTTAATCATAAAGATCATAATAGAATTTGTTGCATAGATTGTTCATTTGTTCATTATTGTTTGATATTGTAATTACTTTGCTGGTGTTCGAAAACATTTTACATTTCAAAAAAAGCTCCTGAATTTTTATTATTAATTCATTTTTTCCATTTTTGTAATCTACCCGACTTATATCTACATTAATAAAATATAGATTAGGCAGTGAACCACTTGCTTTTTCATTCAAATAATGTTTGAAAAGCATGGGATAGGAATAATGTCTAAATTCAAATTCAGTTCCATAGAAATCGTCTCCTATGATATTTGAAGCTTGAGTCATAGCAATGTAAGCATGAGCTCTGATTTGATTAAAGATTCGTGCTGTGTCTTGTGGTGCAATAGTTTTTTCTGGGAATAGTACTGTAAACTCGAAGGTGTTATCTAATACTTTTTCACTTCTTTTGGCTGCATAAAAATTATTTGTCATTTGGAATTCTTTTCCAGTTTCATACAAACGTGTTTTTTTATGTAGTTGAAAATGATGTTTTGACTCTTGGGAACAATTCTCAATAAATGAGACCTTGTCGTTCAAAAGAGCATTTACTTTCATTACCGATTGAGCTGGTACTTTAAACCAGATAAATTGCCAAACAAAAAGTCCAGCAATGATTACTATAACCATTAAGATATTGGCTATTTTTTTCATGATTCCTCCCGTGTTTTTTTGTTTTTTTATATTTTTTCAAAGAACTTTCAGTTAAATAGTCAGAATTGACTAGTGTTAATTTAAATTAATTAACATCAAAACTTAGCATTTTTTCTATTTTTTGTCAAATTTTTTTCGTATTTTTTTGAAAAGTGGTTAATTTTTTTTGACCTAATTTATATTTAAGATTTATATTTCATAAATCTTATTTAACAGGGTTGACTTTTTACCTAATCCTAGCTATACTATCTGTGTTAGTTAGATTTCTAGCTATGCTTTTTTGATACTAATAATACGAATAGGTTGATACTAATATATCAATATCTAGAATAACTAGGATTAATTAGTATTATTAGTATTTAAATTATTAGTACCTGCCTGCCGGCAGGCAGGTATTAGCATCATTTAATTAGTATTATTAGTATAAACTTATGATTAAAAAATTTACAAAATACATTAAGAATTCTATTTCAGAATTAAAGAAAGTAGTTTGGCCTACTAAAAAGGAGATTGTTAAAAAAACTGGACAAGTAATTTTTGTTAGTTTTTTGGTAGCCTTTTTTTTAGGTGTAGTTGATTTTATTCTAACCAAGATTTTAGAGTTAGTTGTTTCTTAATTAATAAAATTTTCAAATATAATGTCAAAACAAAATGAACATTTAGGTTTAAGATGGTATGTTATTCATACTTATTCTGGTTATGAAGATAATGTGAAGCGAAATTTGGAAGAAAGAATAGAGTCAATGAATATGCAGGATAAGATCAAAGATGTGCTAATACCAACTGAAACTAAAATTAAAATTAAAAATGGTAAGAGAAAAACTGTTCGAGAAAGGATTTTTCCAGGTTATGTTTTAGTGCAAATGATGGTTACTGACGATTCTTGGTATGTGGTACGAAATACTCCTAATGTGACAGGTTTTATTGGTTCTGGAACTACGCCAGTGCCAATGTCTGAAGAAGAATTTAAATCTTTACAAAAGAGAATGGGTGTTGAAGAGCCAGAATATAAAATTGATGTTATTAAAGGTGAGTCAGTTAAAATTACCGATGGTCCATTTAAAGATTTAGAAGGAAAAGTCGCTAGTATTGATGAAAATCATGGTAAGGTCAAAGTGTTAGTTTCTATGTTTGGACGAGAAACGCCAGTAGAACTGGATTTTTTACAAATCAAAAAAGTTTAATTTAAAATAACTAAATTAATGATTTAGATAATCTTCGGATTAACGCTTCTCTAGATCTCAATAAATGTATGCAAAAAAAAATAAAGACAACGTTAAAATTACAAATAAAAGCTGGTCAAGCAAATCCAGCACCTCCAGTTGGTCCAGCCTTAGGTCAACATGGAATTGCAATTCAAGATTTTTGTACTAAATTTAACGACGCTACTAAAGATAAAATGGGTGATGTTGTACCAGTAGTAATTACTGTTTATGAAGATGCTAGTTTTAGTTTTGTTTTAAAAACTCCTCCAGCATCAAGTTTAATTAAAAAAGCAGCTGGAATCAAAAAAGGAGCTGGTAATCCTTTACTTGAAAAAGTAGGTAAAATTACTAAAAAACAAGCTCGAGAAATTGCGGAAAAGAAAATGCCAGATTTGAATGCTTATGACCTAGATGCTGCTACTAGAATTATTGAAGGTACAGCTCGACAAATGGGAGTGAAAGTTGAGTAATTTACTGTTGTTGATGATATTTTAGTAAAATATAATTGTCATTCCGATCGAGCTCAGCTCGACGGAATCTCAAGATCCTGAAACAAGTTCAGGATGACATCCGTTTTTAATTAAGTTTAATTTAAGAAATGAAAATAAGAATATGCCATCAAAAAACAGTGCTAAGATTACTTTTTTCTATCTATTGTCATTATTTGGCTTAGTATTTACGGCTTTAACCACTGGGATGATTTTGTTTCAGATAATTAATAAGTTAATTCCGGATGTCATTAATTATAGTGGTCGATTTTCAGCAAGGCAATTAAGATTTGCTATTTCAGCTGTGATTGTAGCTTCTCCAGTGTATTATTGGATGACTTCCTTGATTCATAAAAGTTTAAAAAAGGGAGAATTTGATCAGGATTCTCAATTACGAAAATGGATGACGTATATTATTATTTTTGTTTCGGCAATAGTAATCATTATTTCTTTAATTGGAGTTATTAATAATTATTTAAGTGGTGATTTGACTAGTAAAATTGTTTTAAAATTATTAACTACCATTTTGATTTCAGGAATTGTTCTTTCTTATTATCTCTATAATATTAAGAGAGATAATTTTAAAAAAAATACAGTAGTGAAAATTTATTTTTGGAGTTCTTTAGCTTTGGTTTTAATAATATTAGTCTCTGGATTTTTAATTGCTGATTCACCAGCTAAAGTTAGAAATATGAAGTATGATGCAGAGATTATCAGAGATTTTAACACTATTAGTCATGAGATTAATAGTTATAATATTCGTAACAGTAAATTGCCAGAAGATTTAGAAGAACTAGAGAATAATACTGAGTTTATAAAAATAAGTAATTATATAAAGAATGAAGAGACTAGAGAAGTATATGAATATAAAGTAATTAATGATACAGAATACGAATTATGTGCTACTTTTCGAGAATCAAATTTAGATGATAATCAAGATAGAGACTATATGTACGAAGAATGGCCTCATGAAAAAGGGAACAAGTGTTTTAAGAAAAAAGTTAATAAAGTTAATATTCAAAATGGATTAATAAAGCCTTTAGAAATGAAAGCTTTAGAAATTAGATAAAATAATTAATTAATAGAGGGAGCACTTAAAAATGCATTATGACCTCAATAAGAAAGTTAAAAAAAATGGGAAAAAAATCAAAAAGAATTAAAGAGTTAAGGGAAAAAATTGATAGAGATAAAATTTATCCTTTAGAAGAAGCAGTAACTTTAATTAAAGAAATTTCTAATGTTAAATTTGATGCTTCGGTTGAAGTACATGTTAATTTAGGAATTGACCCTAAAAAAGGTGATCAAATTATTAGATCAAGCGTTATGTTGCCTCATGGTAATGGTAAGGTTAAAAAAATTATTGCTTTTACTACTAAAGTTGAGGAAGCTAAAAAGGCTGGAGCAGATATAATTGGTGATGAAGATTACATTAAGGAATTGAAAAAAACATCTAAATGTGATTTTGATGTTGCAGTAGCAACACCAGAAATGATGCCTAAAATTGCATCAATTGCTAAAATTTTAGGTCAAAAAGGTTTAATGCCTAATCCTAAATCAGGAACTATTGGACCAAATGTTGTTAAAATGATTGAGGAATTAAAAAAAGGAAAAGAAGCTTATAAAAATGATGATTCTGGGAATTTACATTTAGCAATTGGTAAAATTAGTTTTGATGATCAAAAATTAATAGAAAATATCACTGAATTTATAAATTCAGTTAGAAAAGTAAAACCTAGCTCATTAAAGAGCACCTATGTTAAAAGTATTACGGTTTCATCTTCTATGGGACCTGGTATTAAAATTAGTGTTTAAATTTTAGATTATATAAAAAAGACTTACCTTGTAGTGAGTCTTTTTTTAGTTTAGAATTAGGGTATGAAGA
>JAIOTH010000048.1 GCA_021106915.1 bacterium
CAATTTTCAATGGGAAAAGTGGGTCAATTTTAGGTGGGAATTTTCAGATTATCTAATTGCAAAAATGAGACGGGAGAAGAAGTAAAAATACGCTATAAAGACACATGGAATAAAGGATTAATAGAAAATTATTTTGAAAAGGATGATCAATTTGTAAAATTCATGAATCTTACATATGACAATAAAATCGAAGAAGCATTGAAAATGAAACAAAAAGTTGATTAATGAAAAATTGCTGAAAAAAGTTCAATTATAATCTTCAAGTGTTGTCTGTACTTTTTCTACTATTTCTTGATTTGAATTCACAATATAATTTGAAGTCATTTCATTTTCAAAATAAATTGATTCATCGTTTAAATCTCTTATTATACATAAAATACTTACTGGATTGCTTGAATACCTAAACATTTCAATTCGATATGAATTATTTTTGAAAGAAAATGTTTCATCTATTTCCTGAATTTTTTGATTTATTTGTAGTAATTGAATAAATGATTTTATTTTTTCATGATGAATTAACCCATTTTTTCCATCAATTGTAAAGGTGTGTCTTGTTCCTTTGTGGGAGGATTGCTTATTTACTTTTAATTTATTCTTATTTACTTCAACTAAAAATATGGTTGTATCCTTCCATAACTGAAAATCCCGTGTAATCCTCATTAAAAGTACATTTTTAGAAACTTCGAATAAATTTGTTAAATCAATTATCTTTTGAGGTGTAGGAGTTTGCTTATAAATCGACACATATTTTTTTACAAATTCACTTGGCATAAGCAAACATCTTCCAAAATCGTAACATAACCATTCTTCGGATTTTGAATATGTAATCATTCTTTTGGGAGGCATCACTGAGATATCAAAAAACAGTGTGTGTCCAATTTCATGAGCAAGTGTAGTTCTTTTTCGAGTTTGATTGTGTTCTGAATTCAGAATTACAGAAAAACCTTCCCTCTTAGGAATTAATTCTCCTTGGAAATTGAATCGTGATTTTTCTAAAATTAGGTCATTAACTTTTCTTAATTCAAGAATTTCATTAAGATTAATCGGGATTCTATTTTGACCTGCTTGTTTTCGAAGAGAATCTGCGATTTCACACATTAAAATTTTAATATGTTTTTTATTGCCTCTTCTCATTTTTAAAATAAATTCATCAATTAGAGAGTTTAACGGAATAGTTGATAACATATTTAGTTAAAATATTATTTTCGGGATTTATAAAACGCTGTGACTTTCGCTTCAATTTGATTTTCGATATATTTATCTTCATCGGTTTTGTCTGGTGGTCTTCCTGCACTTGCTTTTAATTCATTTACGATTCCAAAAGGTATCGCAAGGTCTGGATGTATTTCGTCCCACTCTCTTGCCTTCCTGTCGATTAATGTTTCTCTGAAAATGTCATCAATTTCAGTATGACTTTTGTCCGAAATGGTTAATTCATTAGGTAAATTGAATATATCTTCACATAATTGACTAAATTCAAGTACTTCAGGATTACAGATATCTAATGGATTAATTTTTTGTTCTGAATCTACAAAAACAGTAAAGCTCCATAATGATTTAAATTTGTTTTCAATAATTTCTATTTCTTTTCTGATTGAAATGTCTGAAATATCTCGAAATTGTTTCACTTCAGAATCTTCCATCTGGTGATAATCTTTCACTAGATGAATTAATGCTTTGAATAATTTACGATTCATTTTTTTATCGGGACAATAAATCGAAACACTTCCAGGCTTTAATTCAAATTTCTTTTCTAACTCTGTTTCAATTTTTATTCGTTCATTTCTATTTCGATATTTAGCGTAAATTGTACGCCATAATATTTTGGATTGAATATTTGTATCTTCTTCCTCAATATATGATATTTTATAAATCGGTTTGTATAAATTGCGTCTCATATAAGAATTTAATATATGGGTCGTTCGTTTACTTTTCCCCATTATTTTTTCAATAAAATCTTCATCACTGTAAATCTTACAAAGTTCATTTTCATTTAATTTTCCTTCTTCCATAGCAGATGCCACAGCAGAAATTAACATAGATGATGCAGCTTTTTTAGTTCTATGATAGTAAACCTTTTCACCCAATGAATGTCGTTTTCTTAAAAGATCTATAGCTTCTGAAATAACATCAGGTTTATATACTGGATCTTTACATTTTCCCAATGGATCCATTTGATCTTGTTCATATCTGTAAGTCAGCAAAACGAATCTAAATTTTCCTTCTGATGGGTCGTGGGTTAGCTTATAAACAGGATTCTTATTGTCAAACAAACTGCTGGATTTTTCTTCATTTGAAGTAAGCTTTTTTAAGGAAAGAACAGCAAAGTAATTCATGAATCGATCTCCCCATCTTTCGGACAGACCACAAAAATATGCATCTCTTTGTGAGTAATCAAATAAATCTGCACATAATGTATTGCTAACTATATCTTTTACATATGGATATTTATACTCGCCTTTAATCAGAAGTTGATAAAGATCATTACATATATTGTCACAATAACCTTCTTCAACTTTAAACTTAATTATGACGTCTCTTATGCAATTATATATTTTAGATCCCTTTTCAAATATTTTACTTCGACTTTCATTTTCCCATTGAGGGAGAAATAAATTTCCTTCATCTTCTAATATGTGACCATGTGGAACATGCGCCAAATCATGTAATAGAGCAGAAAGACGAATCAATAAATGAGCGTAAGGATTTATTTCCACTAAATAACTCGAATTAGACTCTTCCTTTTTAGAGCTGTCATAATTTTTATTGCAGATTTGAACTAACTTTTCTGCTACAAATAAAGTACCAATAGAATGTGAAAAACGACTATGAGTTGCACCCGGATAAATCAAATGAGTGGGGCCTAACTGGGATATTCCCCTCAAACGTTGAAATATTTTTAAATTGATTAATGATTTTTCAAGCAATGTAATTGTAATATCACCGTGTACTGGGTCCCTAATGGATTCGTTTGTCTCTAGTAATTTTTTAAAAATTGAATCATTTTCATCAAATTGCTTGTCTAGATTTTTTTCTTCTGTTCTTTCTTGACGGAATTTTATATTATTAGTAAAATTGAAATTCTCGATATTAACATCTTTTTTATCTAAATAAACAATGATTTTTTCTAAATTTTTTTCTGGTAAACGGCCACGGTATAAATATTCCTCCAATGTTGATTTACCTATTTCGATTTCATCAGCCATTTTTTTTATACTAATACGTTTTTTATTTGCGTTATAATATCCTTTCAATTGTTCTACAAATTCTCTTATTTCATCTTCTGAATAATTCATAAAAGCTCACCACTCAAATGATTTTTTTAACATTAATTATATATTAAAAGTAAATAAAGGTTTGTAAGTATGTAAATATATTCAAATCTCTAATTTTTATAAAATGATTTATATTGTTTGACCCGAATCACAATTATAACCTAAACTATGGATGCTTTTTGAAACCTAAACATTCCTTCTTTAATCATTATGTTAACTAGGAAAATAAGTAATATAATTTTAGAAATGCTTGTGTACATCTTGAGTACAAAACACTTTAAAGAACATTTTGTTTCAATCATTATTGGATTTCGATCG
>JAIOTH010000076.1 GCA_021106915.1 bacterium
ATAAAAAATGTAAATCTTAAAGCTAAATTTTACAAAATTTAGCTTTATTTAACAAGGTCAAGAAAAATAAACAATAAAATTGTAAAGTATTCCGATTTTATTGTTTAATGGGCATTACTATATAAAGATAATTTGAATCTTGCTTTGATTTTATCAAACCAGCATTTTTATTATCAATGATTTCTAAAAAAATAGTTTCTGATGAAATATTATTCAGACCATCTAAAATATAACGATAATTAAAAACAATTTCATTATCACTACCATCAATATTAGAATTCAAAATTGTCATTCCCTCTCCTAATTGATCACTAGTTGAACTTAAAACAATTTCTCCTTTTTCTTTGACAATATTTATTTTAACATCATTAATTCCTGGTTTACAAAAAAGACTTACTTTTTTAATGGCTTGGACAAACTCACTTACTTTTAACTCTGATGTTGTATTAGTATTTTTTGGAATAATTTGTTTATAATCTGGATAATTTCCTTCTACTAAGCGAGAAACTAATTCTGTACCATTAACCTCAAACAATATTTGATTCTCATCAATGTGGAAATTAATATCATTTTCCGTTTCATCACCAATAATTCTTAGGAGTTCATGAATAGTATCTGCTGGAATTATTAAATTGTTATTTGCTGAAGAGTTTTTTAATTCAATTACTTTTTCTGCCAAACGATAACTATCAGTTCCTACTAAAATTGCTTTTTTATCTTCAATTTTTAAAAATATTCCAGCAATTTCTGGTCTAGTACTATCAAAAGAAACTGCAAAAATTGTTTTTCGAAGAGCCTTTTTAAAATCATTAGCATTAACAGTATAAGAATTTTTTTTATTTATATTTGGCAATAAAGGAAAATCTTCTGAACCTAAAGTGTTAATAGTTGTTTTATCTTTAACACATTGAATTGTTAGTCTATTATTTTTTAATTCTAAAATTACATTATCTTTTGGTAATAAACTAACAAAATCAGTAATTAATTTAGCTTGCACTGTACATTTTCCCGATTTTTCTATTTTTCCTCTAATTTTACAATTAATTCCAATTTCTAAATTAGTAGTAGTTAAAATTATTTGTCCATCTTTAGCTTCTATTAAAACATTATTTAAAATTGGTAAATTAGTATTTTTACCAGCTAAATGATTTACCATTTGTAGGCCTTTAATTAAATTTTCTTGTAGACAAATTATTTTTAAATTATTATTTGTTTCAGACATATGATTAATTTATAGTTATTGGCTTTTAAAAAAGATTAAAGTTTTATAGGTTATTGTATTTTAATTAAATACTATATATATAATTAATAATAATAATAAGTGTTGTGGAAACGTTGATAACTAGCTTTTGTTCTTTGTTTTAGGGATTTAAGCTTTAAAGAAAAAGTGTATATCTTTGTTTCTGCTTTGGGGGTAATTAAGTCCTAATTTAGACATTTCGTTTATTAACATTTTATAATAAGTTTATCCCCAAGGTTTTATAGAGTTTATCAACAAACTATAGTAGAAATCAAGTTAGTTATTAACAGGTTATTAACAGTTAGCTATATAATCTTTCTTTTATCATTTGAATATCGTGTTTCATTTTTTCATTACTTTTTAGTTCTTCTTCTATTTTATTAAAACCATGGATAGCGGTAGTATGATCACGTCCGCCAATTTCATCACCGATACTAGGATAAGAACGATTTAACTCGGTACGCATCAAATGCATACAAATTTGACGGGGAGTAACTAATTCTTTTTTTCGACAGGCTCCAATTATTTCATCGGATTTAATATCAAAATATTCGGCTACTATTTTAATTATTTTTTTATTAGTAGGAGGAGCATCTTTTTCTTTGGCTTTCATGCCACTTAAAATTTCTTTAATTGATTCTGGGGTAATTTTTTGATTATTTAATTGATGAATAGCAATTACTCTATTTAATGCTCCTTCTAATTCGCGAACATTATTATGAGCAATATTGGCAATAGTTGTGAGTATTTCTTCTGAAATTTCCAGACTAATATTTTTTTCTTGGATTTTTGATTGTAAAATAGCTACTCTAGTTTCTAAATCAGGTGTACCAATGTCAGCAATCATACCACTTTCAAAGCGAGAGGTTAATCTTTTTTCTATGGCGGGTAGAGATTTTGGCGGACGATCAGAACTAATTACAATTTGTTTTTTAGATTGATATAAAACATTAAAAGTGTGAAAAAATTCTTCCTGAGTTCTTTCTTGGCCTTTCATAAATTGAATATCATCAACTAATAAGATATCTACTTCCCTATATTTTTTTTTAAAATTATCAATATTTCCAGATCTGATAGATTTTACATAATCATTGGTAAAATTTTCACTACTAATATAAATTAATTTTTTTTGTGGGTATTTTTTTTTAATATAATTACTAATAGAATGCATTAAATGAGTTTTTCCCAAACCAACATCACCGTATAAAAATAGAGGATTATAGACCTTGCCTGGATTTTTGGCAGCAGCCATAGAAGCAGCTTTAGCCAATTCGTTTTGTTTTCCACTGATAAAATTTTCAAAATTATATTGAGGATTCAAAATAAAATTTTTAGAGTCGAAATTTTTAGAGTCGTTATTAGGATTTTGTTGTTGGTTGAGTATTTTATCAATAGTTTTTTTAGTCTTGGGGTTAATGTTGTTTTTTTTGGGTTTTTCTGGTTTAGCATTGTGAGAAATTTTAAAATTTAAGGTTTTTATTTTGTCATTATTTAAAACATTTTTTAAGGCCTCTAAAATATTTTTATTATACTTATTTTCTAACCATCTTTTGGTAAAACCATTTGGTACGGCTATTAAAATATTTTCTTCTTTAATTTCTAGAATGTGGGTATTTTTAAACCAGGTAGTAAAGCTTGCCTTGGAGATAGTGAGTTCCAGCTCACCTAAAACTGCTTGCCAAATTTCGTTATAATCCATTTTATTTTAGATGTCAGTCGTTTAATTACTTAAAGAGAGTTAATATAAAGTTTATATTAGAATTAGTATTTGGCGACAGACTTTTATTTGTTTAAATATATAACAATATTTTAACTTATTCATAGGGATAAGGGAATAGCTATAATAGTTTATAAATTGTGGATAAAAAGGGGATAAGTCTTAAGAGTATTTTTTATTCTTCTTTACTCCGTTATTTATTTGAAGTAATATTAAAGTAATATTAGAAATAGTTTAATTTTTTATTAATAGATTGGTTTTTTGGGAGAGTGTTGGGAGGTGTATTTCGGGATTTTTAGGTTTATTAGTTATTTATTTTATTTTTGAGAAATACAAGAAATTTTATAAAGAATGGAATGGAGAAGTGTAAGACCCTTGAAATAATCTAATTACTATGTTATATTATCTTCACGTTTGTAAAAGAGTATTAAAGTTATCAGTGTTATAATTTTAAATTTTAAACTAATTATTATGCCAAAAAGAACATATCAGCCAAAAAAGAAGAAAAGACTTAGAAAGCACGGTTTTATGCATAGAATGTCTTCTAAAGGTGGTAAAAAAATTTTAAGTAAAAGAAGAGCAAAGGGTAGAAAGAGTCTAGCTGTTTCTAAAAAGAAGTAATTAAACGAATTTATTCAAATAATACTAATATACTAATAGATTTATGTTATTAATGATATTAGTATATTAGAATCATCTATTAGTATAATTAGTATAAGTATGATTGCTAAAAAATTTCGTTTAAAAAGTAGAAAAGATTTTGATCAAATATTAAAATCTAAAAATAAATTTTATTCTCAGAACTTGGTGCTAAAGTTTTCCAAAAACGATTTAGATCTAAGTCGTTTTTCAGTTGTGGTTTCTAAAAAAATTTCTAAAAAAGCTGTTGATCGTAATTTAATTCGAAGAAGAGTTTATGAAATTATTAGATTAAATATGGATAAGATAAAAAAAGGCTGGGATCTTATTATTTTTTCTAAAAAAGCAGTTTTAAATTTAGATTATTCAGAAATTGAAAAAGAATTATTTTACATACTAAAGAAAGCGAATTTGTTATGAAGTCTATTAGATAGTAGAGTTTGTACAAAAATTAATTAAGATTATATGGAGAAAGAATTAAAAATAATTTTATTTAAGTGGTTAAAGAAAATAGTTTTATTTTTGATTCGGCTTTATCAAAAAACGTTATCTCCCGATTCTGGTTGGTGGTCATATAAAAATCCTCACGGACATTGTCGTTTTTATCCAAGTTGTTCGGAATATACTTATCAAGCAATTGAAAAATATGGTATCCTAAAGGGGTGCTGGAAAGGGTCGAAAAGAATTTTAAGATGTAATCCTTTTTCTCGAGGAGGTTATGACCCTGTAGATTAATAGTTCGATAAATTTAATAATATTAACAAACCCTAGTTAAATAATCAATTTTTATGGATTTATTTAACGGGGTAAATAAAAAATATGGGAGATTTGTTTTTTACAATTTTGTACCAGCCAATATTCAACTTATTAGTTTTCTTTTATAATTTAGTTCCAGATATTGGAATTTCCATAATAATTATTACTATATTTGTAAAAATTATTATGTGGCCTTTGTCTCGAAAATCTTTAAGATCGCAACGAGCTTTACAAACTCTTCAGCCAAAATTAGATGCTTTGAAAGAAAAATATAAAGATAGCAAAGAGAAGCTGGGAGCAGCTACTATGGAATTGTATAAAAAGGAAAAGATTAATCCTCTTTCTTCTTGTTTGCCAATGTTAATTCAGTTGCCAATTATTTGGGCTATGTTTAAGGTTTTTAGAAATGGTTTAATAAGCACAGATTTTAGTATTTTATATAGCTTTGTTTCTAATCCAGAAATTATCAATCCGTTGACACTTGGATTTTTAGATCTTTCTCGTCCCCAAATAGCTTTAGGTGTTTTAGCTGGTGCCGCTCAATTTTGGCATACTAGGATTTTAATGGCTAAAAAGAAAAAGAATGGACATAATGTTAATAGTAAAAAAGATCCAGCTATGACAGAAATAATGAGTAAGCAGATGATGTATTTTATGCCAGTTTTGACTATCGCTTTTAGTGCTTATTTGCCAGGCGCTTTAGCTCTTTATTGGTTAATAACTACTCTTTTCAGTGTAGTAGAGCAACATTTTGTTAATGAATCCATGAGAGAAGAAGCTTTGGAAATGTCTGGTAGTTCTAATAAAGAAAAAGAAGTTATTGATATTCCTTCTAAACCAGAAAGTGAGAGTGATAAGAAATAATTTTTTTGTCATCCGAATAATGTCATCCTGAACTTGATTCAGGATCTCGAGATTCCGGGTCAAGCCCGGAATGACAATATCGTGATGATATTATTTAGAAATTAAAATCTCTGCTTTAAAGCAGAGATTTTTAAATAGATAAATAATTTGTTTAGAATTTTCTTTCACTACCTACAATTACATTTAATTTTTCAGTAGCAATATTGACAGTAGCTGGAGTGTTTAGAGATTGGAATTCATCAAAAATAATAGTTCGTGGTTCAGAAAGAGAATTTATTACTACCTTTTTGGTGGTAAATAAACTGTGAGTATTATTTTTGTTAAAAAAATTACCTGGTTTCTCAATAAATAATTCTAAAATACCATCAGTAGGATTTGTTTCTTGTTTTTCAATGTCTAAATTTTTGATGATAATTTTATTATGGTTCTCGGTTTTGATTTTAAAGTCCTCTATTTTTAATTCAATATCTTGAGCGTTTTCTATGATGATTGAATTGATAAAAAACTTTTGATTTATTTTTCCAATATCTATTTTTTTAATAATTCGACCGCTGAGAATGTTACAAGATAATTCGCCAATTGGAATTCCAAATATTTCAGCAAAGGCACTTTTTTCAATGGGAATATAACCAATTAAAACATCATTTTTAATAGCGCTTTCAATAACAGAATTAAAAGTTTTATCATTACCAACTACAACTATAGTGTGTGCTCCTTTTTCAACTTCTTCACGAACAATTTCATTAATATTTTTTAGCATATTAAGTCGCAATATTTTTCCTTTGATGTCTAAATCAATAATTCGACTCTCTATTTTAATGAGTATTTTTTGGTATTTTTTTTCTTTTAAACAAGAATCGTATATATAAAGATACATGCTTTTTTATTTAATTTTAGGAGATAGCTTTTTAATTAATCAGTCATTTTTTCGGATTCAGAAGAAACAATAATTTTATTTTTTTTAGTAGTGTTACCTTTTTCGTAGAGAGCTTTGCTAGGATTAGTTCCGATATTAATTTTACCGTTTATCTGGCAACCAGCTTCAACAGCAATAGATTGAGCTTTAATGTCGCCATTAATGATGGCTGTTTTAGCTACGTCTAAAGAGTCGTTAATGTTGATATTCCCTTTTACAAGACCAGAAATAAAGGCGCTACTAGCTTTTATATTAGCATTAATTTCAGCTTTTTCTCCTACCAAGACATGACCATCAGTGTTAAGGTTGCCGTTTAATTTTCCTTCAATTATTACATTTCCATGACCGTTAAATTCACCTTCAACCATAACTGATTCACCAATGATAGTTTCAGTGTCTTTAATGTTTTTAGGGGTTTCGTTTTTAAACATACTTTTAAGTTAATTTTTAATTATTAGTTTTAAATTTCAAAATTAGAAATTAATCATTCTTTATACTATAGTAGCCTTATTTTAAGGTTTTGTTAAGCAGAAGTCAACCTTGTTAAACAATTTTATCCATTAAGGGATAAAATTAAAATTTAAACACATAATAAATTATCACTAATTAATTTATTTTTTAGTAATTATATTTTATATTTCACAACAATATACTTAAATTTTGTTTAACAGGGTCAACCCAGTTCTTCTAGAAACTCTGTTTAATGATTAAGTAAGTAAAAAAATAGCCTATCTTAGAAATGTTAAGATAGGCTATCATAAAATTTTTATACTTAATTATCCAAAAGAAATAATTACAAAAATTAGAGCTACAATAGAGATCAGTTTAATTAGAATATTCAAGGATGGTCCAGAAGTATCTTTAAAAGGATCACCAACTGTGTCACCAATTACAGCTGATTTGTGAGCATCACTTCCTTTGCCACCTAGATTTCCAGATTCAATATATTTCTTGGCATTATCCCAGGCTCCACCAGAATTAGACATGAAAATAGCCATCAAAAATCCAGTAACTGTAGTTCCTGCTAATAAACCACCTAAGGCAATTGGTCCTAATAATAAGCCAATTAATATCGGAATAATAATAGCTAATAGAGAAGGAAGAATCATTTCTTTAAGAGAAGATACTGTAGAAATATCAATACATTTTTCATAATCTGGTTTAGTTGTTCCTTCTAAAATTCCAGGAATTTCTTTAAATTGACGACGAACTTCTTTAACCATTTCAAAAGCAGCTTTACCAACTGAACTCATAGTTAAAGCAGAAAATATAAATGGTAAAAGTCCACCAATAAATAAACCTACAATCACCTTTGGTTCGCTTAAATTAATAACACTAGAAATACTATTCTCTTCTAAAATTTGAGTAAAACTAGCAAAAAGAGCTAGAGCAGTTAAAGCAGCTGAACCAATAGCAAAACCCTTACCAATAGCAGCAGTAGTATTACCAACAGCATCTAAATCTTCAGCTATTTTTCTAACATCAGATCCCATGCCAGCCATTTCAGCAATACCGGCAGCATTATCAGCTACTGGTCCGTAAGAATCTGTGGCTAAAGTAATACCTAAAGTAGAAAGCATTCCCACAGCGGCAATTGCTATACCATACAAACCACCAAAATGATAAGCACCAAGAATAGCCAAACAAACAGCTATTACAGGAATAATAGTTGAAATCATGCCAACTGATAGACCTCTGATGATGTTAGTAGCTGCTCCTGTTTTAGATGCTTCAGCGATACTTCTTACTGGTTTTTTGGAATCAGAAGTAAAATATTCAGTTGCTAAGCCAATTACTACTCCAGAAGCTAATCCGATAATAGTGGCATAGAATATTTTTATATCATGATTTAAATATTTAATAGCAAAATAAGAAGCTATAACCATCAATGATGCTGCTCCAAATACTCCTCTATTTAAAGCTTGGTGTATTTTTTTCTCATTTTTAGTTTTAACAAAAAAGGTTCCAATCATAGAACAGATTATTCCTAGCCCAGCTAAAACTAAAGGTAGAATAATTCCATTACTGGCCTTAAAAGCTAACATGCCAATTACCATAGCAGCAATAATTGAATCTACGTAAGACTCAAAAAGATCAGCTCCCATACCAGCAACATCACCAACATTATCACCAACATTATCAGCAATAGTAGCTGGATTACGAGGATCATCTTCAGGAATACCAGCTTCAATTTTTCCCACTAAGTCAGCTCCAACATCAGCAGCTTTGGTATAAATTCCTCCACCAACACGAGCAAAAAGAGCAATAGAAGATGCTCCAAAACCAAATCCATAAACAATGTTAGGATCTTTAAAAATTAAGTACATAATAGAAACTCCTAAAAGTCCGAATCCAACGACTCCTAAACCCATTACAGAACCAGATGAAAAAGCTATTTTTAAGGCAGAGTTAATTCCTTTACGGCAGGCTACAGCAGTTCTAGAATTAGCTTTAGTAGCAATTCTCATTCCAATATTACCAGCTAAGGCTGAAAAAATAGCTCCAGTTACGAAGGCTATTCCTAATTTCCAACCATTGTCCATACTAAAGGTTAAAAATAAAAAAACTATTACTACAAAGATTGATAAAATTTTGTATTCTTTGGTTAAAAACGTCATTGCTCCTTTATGGATTGCTTCGGCGATTTCTTTTACCTTGTCCTCTCCTTGATTTTCTTTAGAAATACGGATGCTCATAATTAAGCTATAAAGTATAGCTAGCAAGGAGGCGGCCAAAGTGAAAATAATTGGTCCAGTCATAATTAGCTTGTAGGGAATATATTATAGAGAGCCGTTTTAAGACTACCTACAAATTATTCTCTAAATTATTTATTATATTATATAAAAAATGTTATTAAATAATAAATTTAATAACATTTTTACTATTCTTTATCTTTTTTTTTCTTAGACTTAGTTTCTTTCTTTTTCTTTGATTCTTTTTTAGGAGTATCTTCTTTCTTAGATTTATCTTCTTTTTTTTCTTTAGAACTCTCTTCTACTTTCTTTGATTCTTTTTTAATGTCTTGATTTTTTGTTTCCTCGTCTTCGGATTCTTGTTTTTCATTTTTTACTTCTTCTTTATCATCTAGAAAATTCTCTGCTCCTTCAATATCTATTTTCCAATTAGTTAATTTAGAGGCTAATTTAACATTTTGACCATCGCGACCAATTGCTAAAGACATTTGATCTACTTCAACTTTAACAACAGCACTTTTTTCTTCTTTATTGAGTTCTATATTTATTATTTTAGCTGGAGAAAGAGAATTTTTGATAAAAGTAGATGAATCTTTGCTCCACTCAATAATATCTATTTTTTCACCGCCTAGTTCATTGATAATAGTTTGTACTCGAGAGCCTTTTTGTCCAACACAAGAACCAACTGGATCAATGTTTTCTTGATGACTAAAAACAGCTATCTTAGTTCTAGAACCAGGATCACGAGCAATAGATTTAATTTCTACTATTTCATTAGCTATTTCAGGAACTTCTAGGCTAAATATTTTATTAACTACCTCAGGATGAGCTCGAGATACAATGATTCGAGGACCTTTAGTTGTTTCTTCAGCTTTTAAAATTAAAACTCGTAATCTATTTCCAGGAACATAGCGGTCATTACGGACTTGTTCCTCTGGTGGGATAGTTCCAGTAGTTTTATTCAAATCAACAATTACATTTAAGCCTTCTCTTCTTTGAACGGTAGTATTAATAACTTCACCTTCTCTTTCTTTAAATTCATTAAATATAGTAGTTCTTTCAGCTTCTCTGATTCTTTGGATAATAACTTGTTTAGCTGTTTGGGCAGCTATTCGACCAAAATCATCAGGAGTTTCTAGTTTTATTTCTAATTCATCATCAAGTTTAATACTTTTTTTTATTTTTTTAGCCTCCTTAAGTAATATTTCAGTTTTAGGATTAAACCTTTTGATATTTTCTGGCATTTCTTCATCTTCTTTGAGATTATCTTTTATTTTTTGATATTCTTCGGCCTCTTTTTCAATGTCGCGATTCTCAACAGCGATTTTAACATCAAATACCTTGATATTTCCAGTATCTAAATCAAAATCAACTTTAATGTTTTGATCTTTATTACCGAAATCTTTACGATAAGCAGCTGCTAAGGCAGCTTCAATGCTTTCCAGTACTGATTCAATAGAGATATTTTTTTCTTCACAGATTTCATGGATAGCTAATTTTATTTCTTCAATATTTTGGAACATATATTTTTAGTTAGCCTGCCTGCCGGCAGTAAGTAGTTTATAGTCAGTAATTAATACTGGGGCTATAAACTAATATAGTTTGTTAATTAAATTATTTTTAAAAAAACTAGTATAAATATACTAGTCTATTATTATGATAATCTTTTTATGGAAAGAGGTCAAGGAAAAATAGTCAAGAGTTGAAAGTAATTATAAAAATAAAAAGGACAATTCGAATAATTCAGACTGTCCTATATTTTTTTCTAAAATACATTTCTGGAAATTTTATTCCCCAAAAATATAAAAAAACTATCACTATTCCCACAATTTCAACAAAAATTTTTTGTAAAGAAAATTTTGCTTTCGCGGAAACAGTTTTCACTTTGAATCCTCTAAATTTCCAAATTAATTGGCATCTAATGATATGATACCAAGATGTTGTAAAAATGATTTGTTCTTTGTTTGGTTTTAAAGAGAATTTTTGAATTATATTTTCAATATTTTGTATTGTAGTGCGAGATGTATTTTCTATTACAATAGAAAGTTCGTTTTCAAAATGATTAATTATATAACTCCTCATGGATTCAGAAACAGGAATTATTTGTTCTGAATTAAAGATACCACCACTGATGATAACTTTTTTAATGTTATTTTTTTCGATTATCTCAATGGCTTTCTGGCATCTTTTGAGTGAATCATCACTTAATTTATAGCCAATATTTTTGTGACCTTTTATAATTAATAACATTTTTCCTCCTTATTATTATTTTATAATTTAAAATTGATTATTGGTGATTTAATAAAAAATCTCCATATTACTGCACCCAAGGAAATTATTTTAAGAATTGTTCGAGCGATTTATCTAGAAGATAAGGCCTGAGCAAATCTTTCAGGAATTTCCATGCTTGTCGTGGATGCAGGAGTATGGAGATTTTTTCAAATAACATATTAGTATAGCATACTGACAAAGTTTGTCAACCCTGTTAAACAAAATTTAAGTATACTGTTATGAAATATAAAATATAATTACTAAAAAATAAATTAATTAGTAATGATTTATTGTGTATTTAAATTTTAATTTTATCCCTATAAGGGATAAAATTGTTTAACAGGGTCAACCCTATTAAACAATTTTATTTTTTTTAACAAAAACATCTCTAAAACAGAGATGTTTTTAATATTTTTAGCTTTGTTGTGCTTATAAAAGAGCCCAAATGGCAAAAGCTCCAATTAAGATGATGATTATCATAAAAAAAATAAATAGAAAAGTTCCAGAATTAATATTTTTTTTAGAGTTGATTTCCCTAGGGAGATTTTTAGCAAGGGATTGGTTTTCTTCAGAAATTGGGTTTTGGTTAGTAAATTGACTAATGTTAGAAGCATTAGCTATTGGATTTTTAGAGGCTGGAGAATCCCCCTCTAATCCAGAAAAGACATCCTCTATTAATGGAGGGTTCTTGGTTGAGTTAGGGGTAGGATTATTTAATTTATTTTCATCCATATTTTTGTTGTTTATTAATATTTTTGAATAGATAAAATTGTTTTTTCCATTTCTTCCCAATCAATAAAGTCTTCTTTGGTGGAGCTAGCACTAATAGTATAAATTGTTTTTTCTATTTGAGTATAGTATTCCCTGCTAGGGAAGTCATAATTTTTTAGATCTTGGTACCAGAAGATATTATCGTTATTATTCTTTTTTTCCAGTTTTTGTAGATCAAAGTTTTCATTTAACCAATCGCTAAATTTTTTTTCGGATATTACTTTTTCTATTATGATACCACCATTTTTATAATTTAATAGTATTTTATTTTTTTGTTCATTTTTATCGTTGAACTGAACTCGATTCATTTTTTGATCATAATTAAATTTAATTCCCCAAGTTTCATTTTGGTATTCTATAAAATTATTTTCACTTAATAAGGAATTAATTACATTTTGAGCTATTCTTTTTTTAATTTCTTTCTTCTCCTCTTCCTTTTCTTCTTCTTGATAAGAATTTATTTTTTCACTAAAGATGTTTTTTAATATTTTAAGAGAGTTATCAAATTCGAGGTTATTGCTATCTTTTTTAGAGTTGTTATTAATATACAGCCAAAAAAATAAGATTAGGCAAAAAGACAGAATCACTAATATTATTAACTGTATTTTTTTATTCATCCCGTTGGTATTATTTATATGAACCGTATATACAAAATATTACAATATTCCCTTTAAAATTATACATAATGAAATCATGTAATTATTTTACGGGACTTATTTATGTTAATGGCTTTGTTCTAAAATTACTAATTTAATATCTCCACCTGGTAATTTGTTTTGTTCTACCTTGAGCTCAGTAGTTTTTTCGGGAACTAAACCAATTTCTTTAATAAATTCATCAACGCCAGCTAAGTCTTCTTTTAATCCGGAAATTTTATAGTGCATTGGGATAACTATTCGGGGTTCGATTTCTTTTATTAAACTGACAGCCTCTGGAGCTGATAAAGTATATTTTCCGCCAATTGGAATTAATAAAACATCAATACTATCTAAAAAGTCTAATTGTTTATCGCTTAATTCCTTTTGACCTAAGTCACTTAAATGAGCTAGACGGACTTTCTCATCATCTATTAAATACATTGTTATAACGCCTAATTTTGAACCCTTATTATTATCGTGATAAGCTTCTTGGCCATAAATAAAAGTCTCTTTAATTTCATATTCTCCGGGTGAATTAATAATGATTGGATTCCCGCTTAATTCTTTAGTGTTATTATGATCATAATGGTCGTGATTCACTAAGGCAAGGTCGGCTTTTATTTTTGGTAATTTTAGTCCTAGATTTTTGTCATAAGGGTCAATAACTATTTCAATATTTTTACATTTAATTTTAAAACAGGATTGTCCGTACCATGAGATTTTCATAAGTTTTCTTTTTTTAG
>JAIOTH010000073.1 GCA_021106915.1 bacterium
ATTCCATTTAAATTTTTTTGTAGTTAGTGCCATGTAAGCAGGAACTATAGTTATTACACCAATTATCATTGTATAAAAATTTGTGGTAATAAAAACCAAAAGAAAAACCTCCATTAATCCGGTAATAATAAAAAACTTGTCCAGTCGGTAAAGTGTTTTTAATTTCTTGCTAATTGTATCCATGTTTTTTAGAAAATTTAGTTTTTATAATATATGCTTGTATTAATTTAGCTAATAAATTCAAATCAATATAAGGGGTTATGAAAAAATTGTTTTACCAAGATTTAACACAATAATACGTTTTGTCATCAGGATAATATCTTAAATCAAAAGTCATTTCTTTTAATATTTTTGCCCCATAAACATTTTTACCTCTGATAGTCATTTTATATAAATATCCCTTATATGTTTGTTTTAAATAATATTTATCTTTTATAATTTCATAATCTGGGTCATTTAAGGATGATTTAAGATATGTTGCACAAGCAGCATTTATATATATAAAATCTGTATTAGGTTCACCATATTTTAAATAATTAGAAAGTGCATTAGCATTATTTTTTATTGCATCATTATATATCTTTTTTATTCTATAATTTTTAAATATTTGACATAATGAATCACCTGCTTCCAATTCTTTTAATTTCTTATTAGTTTCATCAAACTGTTTTTTATATAAAGGAATTACATTGTTTGCAAATTTTAATTTTATCGGATTTTTAAACAATTCTAAATAAATATTTTCTCTGTATGATATTAATTCTTTAATTACTGATTCTTTTTCAGAATCTGGAATAAGATTGTTTGTATTAACTGTTTTTATAAGTTTTGTTATTGTTTCTACATCCATTAAACTAATGACACCCATTTTTTCTCTTTTATTTTCTTCTGAGAAATAGTATATTTTAGAAGCATTAAGATACATATATAATGAATCATTGGGAATGTCAAGTCGCACTGCGCTTTTAAATTTTTCATTTGCTTCATAGTATTCTTTTTGTCTATATAATTTAATACCTGCAACATAAAGTGATTCAAAAAGAAATTCATTTTGCTCATAAATTTTCTTTTGTTCAGTTGTTAACTCTACTTTAACTGTTTTTATTAATTTTTCTATTATTAATTCTTCGTCTCTTCTTAATCGTTCATCTTTTTCTTGCCATTGTTTGTAAGCTTCAGTTTCTATAAGGTCTTTTGCATTGGCATTGGCATTTACAGTTGACCTTAGCAAATCAGTTAATTTTTTTTCGTTATTTTTTATTTCTTTTTTTATTTCTATGAATTTCTCAACAATTTCAATTTGTTCAGGGGATAATTCACTATTATCTTTTATATTTATTATTTCTTGGATTATTTCTTTTCTTTCATCCAATAATTTTCTTTCTTTTTTATAATAACTTAATGAAAGAGGGTCACCTATTTTTTCAAGTTCCAAAAGTTCAATCTTATTTTTTTTCAATTTTTCAATTGGATTGTAATTATTACAAGAATAAATTGTTAATAACATTACTAAACCGATGATAATACTTAATAATTTTTTCATGTTACTTTTTTCAGTTAATAATTAGACTTTGTATGATTCTTTTATTCTACTTACTGCGTGTGCTGCATAAAATATATAATACTTCTTATGTTTATCAGATATTTCACTTTCGTAACTTTCCATTACACTTTTTACTTCAGGATATCTTCTTATTAAATCTTCAGAATTAAACAAGTTTACCACCCTTCCAAGTTGTGATGCAGAACGAATTTTATATTTATTACAATTGTAGTTTGTTTCACAGATTATATTATATGCGATTTTTCCAGTACAAATAATTACTTTGGGTTTTATTAAAGGAAGGATATCATTCCAAAATTCTATTGATTTTTTTATCAGAATGGTCGCTTGTTCAGTCTTATTCTTTTGCAAATGCCAAGGAACAGCATTTGACAATCCATATTCTTCTACACTATATTTAGGAAAACATGAAAGCATTGCAATTTTAATATACCCATTATCCCAAGGTAAAATACCAATCATTTTCTCTGGCTTTTGATTTGTTATTTTTTTATTTCCCAACCTGAAAATTTGTTCTTTTTTTTCTTCATTTTTTAATGAGTTAACATACTTTTTGTTTCCATTAGTATTTCCGCGAAGTTGTTGTGCTTCTGCAAGTACTAAAAACTCATTCCAGTTTTCAGGAATGTATGGAGCATAAGGTTCTGGAATCATGTTTAAACTTTAATTCTAAAATTGAATGTTTTTCACATATTTGTTTTACCTTATCTGCTAATTCAATATCTTGTGTAAACAACATTTTTAATTTTGTTAAAATGAGTGAAAATTTTTATGTATAGTTTCCTTTATGATATGTTTGGGTATAATCATTTTATCATTAATCCTATTATTATTTCTATTCTTAACGAAACAATTGTTAATCCTATTATTGTTCCTCCGTCTGATAAATATTGAAAACTTTCCTTCTTTGCGAGTTGGTTGTAAAATTTTATTACCCTAACTAATTCCTCATTAATCTCTGGGCTTAAATTCGGTTTAATTTGAGCATAAGCAGTTTCAAATTCCTTATAAGATTGGATTGCCTTGTTATGAAATTCAATTCTACAAATATTCTCATAAGCAACATTGCTGCTTTCTGTAAAATAGGTGTCTGTTTGTACAAGTGATTTGATAATTGTTACCTTTAATTCTGAATAGTCAGCTTGACCGTTTGCAATTTGTGTGAAAACTGAAAAAATACTTACCAGTAAGAAAATGCTAGTCTGTTTCATAATTATTCATTTTTTAAGTTATTGATTAATTTGTGAATAATTTACACTTCTGTTTTAAGTTGCTTTTTTTTTGTCTTAATTGTTCATAATGATTTCGACTGCTTTGTCTGAAATGATTTAGTAGTAATTGCACACAATTTGTTTATATACTTACAATTTCACATACAAGTGTTTTATTTGCTTGCATATCTGTACAATAGTATTTTTTAATATTGTAGTAAGTTAGTGAAAAAAATTAAACTTGTGAAATGTTTCACAGCACAAGGTTAAACAAGAGATTAAAACTCAATAATCGTGAATAATAA
>JAIOTH010000016.1 GCA_021106915.1 bacterium
TTTTAATAAGGCCATCTTTATCTAAATATAGTAAATTTTCAGAAATATGATTAGCAATTGTTTTATCTAAGGTGATAGGGTTAATAGCTGATCGACCAAATATTTGAACTACTAGTATTTTACTGTTTTTACTTTGAACAGCAATTCCAGTTTCTAAAAATTCATCTAAAATGTTTTCTTTATGGCTTGGTGATTCTAACCAAGCTTTTAAAATTGATTCATTATTTTCAAAGTTAATTGCTAAATTTTCTCCAATAAAAGAATATTCATAATTAGTTTCTCTAATCCAGTCTGAAAATATTTTGTTTCCATTAGTAGAGCTATGATCAAATGAGTTACTATTTAATAAATATTTGGCTTTATTATTAGCTGCTTGGATAAGTTTATTATTCATCGTTAAGGGAGGTAAATTATTTTCCACCCTTTCTTCATTTACTATTTCGAAGATAGAATTTATTGAAATAGAGGATTCAGCCAAAACAATTTGCGGTTTATAAATTAAGCTTAACTCAGTAGTTATGATAAGTAGAATTATAAAAAGTTTCATAATTAAAGTAAGAATGATTTTGAATATTCGAGGAAACTTTTCAATATTTTTTTTCTTTTTATTCATATAAATTACGAATATATTAAAAAAAGCACTTCAAAAATTAAAGTACTTTATAATAAAAATAACGACAATTAACAATCTTTGTTTTTAGGTTTTTATTTTTCATTTTTGTTTTTTTTGAGTCTAATCCTATTTTTGGAATTAAGCTCAATACTTTTGATTTTTACCTCATTTTTTATTCTAGTTGAGGTTGTTTATGAGGTTTTTGATAAGCCTTTTTAGGCTGATAATGTAAGTATAGCATATCTAAACGGAAAAGTCAAGAGGAAAAATTTTAATATTAAATTGTTTTAATATGATATAATAATAAGAGTAGAAAATTGAAAGTAGTAAGCTAAAAATAATAGTTTATAACTTTTAACTTTCTGCAGGCCACCTTTAGGTGGAAACTCGTAACTAAATTTAAATTTATGAAAATACTTATTTTGGCTGGCGGTGTTGGTAAGAGATTATGGCCAATATCTAGAAAGAATCAACCAAAGCAGACAGAGAGTTTTTTTGCTCAGGATAGTTTGATTAAATTAACTTATCAGAGATTAAGAAAGTCTTTTTCACAAAAAGATATTTATGTTTCTGGTGGACAAGACCAATCTAATTTATTAAAGAAACATTTACCAGACCTCGCATCTGATAATTTTATTTTAGAACCTTTTCAAAAAGGAACTGCGATGGCAATTGGTCTGGCTTGCGTTCATTTGATAAAAAAAGATCCGCAAGCGATTTTAACTGTGGCTAATTCTGATCATTTTATAAAAGAAAATCAAAAATATTTAAAAGGTCTTCATGTTTTAGAAAATTTTATCAAAAAAAATCCAGAATATTTAGCTTTAGCAGGCATTAAGCCCCAATATCCAGAAACAGGTTATGGGTATATTAAAAAAGGAAAATTAATTCAAAAAACAGGTAGTCATAAATTTTATAAAGTTGATCAATTTAAAGAAAAGCCTAGTTTAGTTGTTGCTAAAAAGTATCTTAAATCTAATAAATTTTTATGGAATCCGGCTTGGTTTGTTTTTAAAGCAGAAACAATGTTAAATTTGTTTCAGAAATATTTACCAGAACATTATCAAGCTTTAAAAAAGATTGAACAAAAAATTGGTTCAAAAGATTATCAGCGAGTTTTAAATTTAGAATTTAAAAAATTGGAAAAAATTTCTATTGATTTTGGAATAATAGAGAAAGTTCAAAAGATGGCAGTATTGCCTTTAGATATTATTTGGCGAGATGTCGGAACTTGGCAGGCTATTAAAGAATCTTATGGTCAGAAAAAATCTAATTTAATCGAGGGTCAGGTTGATGCTCATGATTCACAAAATAATTTAGTTATTAATAGAAATAAAAAAAAGTTAGTGGCTCTATTAGGTGTAGATGATTTGGTAATTGTTGACACTAAAGATGTTTTGTTAATTTGTTCTCAAAAAAAGTCTCAAGAAGTTAAGAAGATAATTTCCAGTTTGAAAAATAATAAAAAATATAGGAAATATTTATAATGTTGATTAAAAGATTAAAATTTATTTTTGCCTTGTTAATAGCTTTATTCTGTTTGGGTTTTATTTTTTATACTTATCAAGTAGATACTCCTTTAGTTAATGAGAGTAATAAACAAGAATTTATTATTGAAAAGGGAGATTCCTTGATAGAGATAGCTGAAAATTTGGAACAACAAGGATTAATTAAAAGTAAATTTTGGTTTGAGTTTTATTTAAAAGTAAAAAAATTGTCTTCAAAGTTAATTGCAGATAGTTTTGAAATTTCTCCAGCAATGAGTATTAAAGAAATAGCTCATATTTTAACTACTAATAAAAGTAATTTTAGTGAAAAAACCATTCAAATAATAGAAGGTTGGAATATTAAACAAATTGGAGATTATTTAGATTTAGAAACTACTTGTTCTAAGGAAGAGTGGCTATCCTTAACTAATTCTAATGATCTAGATTTTGATTTTTTGGATACTAAGCCCAATAAATTTGATTTAGAGGGTTTTTTGTTTCCAGATACTTATCGAATATATGTTGATGCTAGTTGCGAAGATATTTTTTTAAAAATGTTAAATAATTTTGATAAAAAATTAGATAAGCAAATGAGAAAGGACATTAAAAATCAAGGAAAGACAATTTGGGAAATTATTACTATGGCTTCTTTAATAGAAAAAGAAGTACAAAGTGTTGCTGATATGAAAATCGTTTCGGGTTTATTTTGGGATAGAATAAAAAATAAGCAAGCTTTAGAATCTTGCGCTACTTTAGCTTATATTTTAGGAGAAAATAAAGATCAATATTCTTATGAGGATACACAAATAAACTCTGCTTATAATACTTATCAAAACAGAGGATTGCCACCTGGACCGATTACTAATCCAGGAATTAATGCTATTCGAGCAGCAATTTATCCAGAATTTACAAATTATAATTATTTTTTAACAGATCCTAAAACAGGGGATACTGTTTGGAGTAAAAATTTTGAAGAGCATAAACAAAATAAGTGGAAATACTTGAGGTAAATTACAAATAATTAATATCTAATTACTAATAAAATCAAAATATCAAATTTTCAATTTAAAATTTGATATTAGAAATTTATTACCTGCCTGCCGGCAGGCAGGGATATTAGGGTTTTGTAATTAGATATTTGTTTTTAATTCTGTTTTACAAAATTATATTTTAAATATTCAAATTCTTCTAAATTAGAAATGTCTTTATAAAACATGATTTCATTGTCAGGAGTAATGATGGTTTTAAAGTCATAAACATCATAGTTATAGTTATCAGTAATTAATAAGATATTTTTTATATTTTTATCTAGGGGAATATTTTGTTGATAAAGTAATCGATATTTATTATTTTGACATTGGTAGTATTTTTTTGTATTTTGGTCATTGAATAAATGATATAAATTATATTGAGGCAAGTAATATCCTAAATGGCGGAAACTTTTAATAAAATTTTCTCGATTTTTTACATAAGGACTATCAGCTTCAGTAAATAAAACTGTGTCTAAAGGATTATATTGTTTGATTTCATCGAAAATTGATTTTAGTTTTTGGTCATTTCTTTTTAAATTTTTTAAATTTATTTCATAAGGAGCAACATTGATTATTGATTTTTTAATAATTTTATTTTCAGTTCTAGTGTTAATGAAAATAAAGGAAATAATTTGTAATAAAATGATAGAGTTAATGATTAGTATTTTTGATTTTTTTTTATTTATTTTATAAAGAGCAAAAATTCCTAGAATTAAAAATAGAGGAGTGATACTTAAAATATAGCCAGCTTTTCCTAAATGAACCAAAGAATAAAATAAAAAA
>JAIOTH010000092.1 GCA_021106915.1 bacterium
ACACCCTTAACCGTTTCAACGGTTTCCAAATATTTGAAATCATAATGTTACTCACAGTCGTTTCATAGTGAACTAATTAGATCATCCTTAAATATTACCTCCAAATCACCGGGAACGATTGAGTGGGAGTAGAAGTAGAAAAATTATTAAGAATTATCACATATTGAATCTATAATCTCTAATCTTAAATGATTTATATCATTAAATTCTGTATTTAAGGGAATTTTATCAATGAGATTTTGAATTAATTCATGGTTCTGTTTAATTAGTAATTCTTCTCTAGCGTAGTTTAATACAGCTAACCACTTGTAATATTTATCGCTTAAAGATTTTGTTAAATCAATTGCTTTCATATAAAGTTCTCTACCTTTTTCATAATCTTTATGTCTGAAATTTATTAACCCTTGAGTTGCTATCATACAAATTTTCAAAGTTATATCGATATCTGTTTTTGTTTTTATTTGATTTATATAATTTTCTGCTTCAGGTAGATTGTTTAATAATGCATAAGAATATGATAAATTATTTAATATCTGTGGATCATTTGAATGAGATGTTTTACCAAATTCTAAAAGCTTTATTGCCAAATTTGGTTTTTTTAAAAAAGTATTTGCAATATGCGAACCTAACATGATCGGTCTTTTTGAAAAAGGTAAATCATAAAACCATTTTTCACAATAGCTATAAGCTTTCTCCATATTATTGTTGTAAAAATTATCTAAAGCTTGTGCTTCGTATTTATTATTAATTGCATAGTTTTCAGGATTTACTTCAAAAAGTGAATCTTTATTATTAATCCACTCAACCTGAGCAAGTGAATTATCATTAGGATCAAGTAAAGCTTTATGCAAAAGTTTCTTTGTTTTTCTTCTATTACCATTGAAAAATTCTAAAGTACCAATAGATGAAGCTAACTCAGTTATATTAAATGAAGGAAAATTGTTAGAATCAATCATATTTAAACCAGTTCTTATAAATTTAGATGTTTTATTCCTAATCGTAGATAACGCAATTTCAGTTGAAGTAATCCAAGGATCCTTTTTTACTAGATAACTTTTTTTTATTATAGAATGTATGTAACCGATTTCGTGACCAATTTCATCAAAATGAGCGAATAATCTTGCAGCAGCTCTTAATATAAATCTGTTTTCAGGTGCTAAATGCAAAGCAATCTTCATGTGGAATAAAGCTTTTTTCTTAATTCCTAAGATTGAGTATAATCTTGATATTTCAGCATTAATAATAGGGTTATATGGATACTTAATAAGATTTTTTTTAAATAGTTTAATATATTGAAATAGTTGTTCAGCTTTTACAGTATTTACTAATTCCTTAGTTGTTGTATCGTCAGTTGATTCTTTAGGATTGATTATTGAATTTGCTAATACTAAAAGTAAATCAGGGCATTTATTTTTATTAGATAGTATATATTTAGAAGCATCCATAACATTAATATCTTCTAATAAATTATTTATATAAGCAGCACTGATCAAATCTCCAGCATGCCAAATTGTTTTATTCTGCTTCCAGTCAAAAATATAATCATCTATTGATACTATTTTATTTTCTATTTTACAATTTAATAAATTATCTAGTTCCCCTAATTTCAATGTAGTTTTGTATGTCCGCCAATTTGGAATAACTCTTCGATCTTTATTTTCAAATAAATTAGCCATTTTTCAATCCCCAAAGAGCTTTTTTATATAGCATATTGAACTTAGAAACAAATCTTTCTAAATTATAATTATTACCTGGGAAAATAATATTTTCAGGATACCCTCTATTTTCAGGATAGGGAAAACATAATTTCTCAACACACCATTTTAATTCATTTCTAAAATATTCATCGTTTATTGTCTTTCCAAATTTTTCAATTGATTCATAAAAAGCATCAATGAGATATGGTTTAATCTCATAATAATCTACACGAAAGTTAATCCAAGAAAAATTTTCAGGTAAAAATTGTCCTAGAAGGGCATTCATACTAATACCAGAGAAATAAAAGACAACCATGCTTCCTAAAAGATAACAATCTGCAGCAAATACTCTTTCATACCAATCAGGTAAATAATATTTATATAAGATTTCTGGAGGTGCATATGTTTTATCTCCTGAGAATGCCATATTATCATATGGGCTAGGAAGAGTACGACACAGCGACCTTCCCAAATCTCCTATTTTTGAATTTTGTTTAAATACTAAAACATTCGAGGGTTTTAAATCTTGATGAGACACTTCAATTTTATGTAATTGTCTTAATCCTATACTGATATCATGTAATGATTTTAACCTCCAAGTAAAATCTAAATCTTCGCTATATTGCAATAATGTTCTAACATCTCCATCTGCAAGATTGAATAATAAATATGGGACTCTAGGATAATCATATTCCTTTAAAAATTCTTCTCCAGCTTCTAATACGAATATTACATTTGTAACATGATTATCTTTACATAAATCTGATAATTGTTTTTCATATCTATATGCGAGTAACATGTCAGTAAGTACATCCAGTTCTTCTTTTTCAGGAGATATTTTCATAAATGATTTAAAATCAAATGCCTTAAGAAAACAAATTTCTTTTTTTTTCTTTACTTTATAGCAGACTGAAAAACAACCCCCTGTATTTCCCTCTTTTTTTTTGATTTTTTTTATTACACTCCAACCTGTTGTTAAAGTTCTACCTTCAAGTTCTTCAGCTGCGTTTTGCTTTATCATAAAAAATTCCTTTTAAATTTATATAAAATTTTATCAAAGATACTTATTCACAGTCTACAATATTAATATTATGTCAACTCATTTAAAAACTTAACTGTTACAGAATCATACGGAACAATTGAGTGGAAATAGAAGATAATAAAAAAAGCCGATCATATCTGGTCATCTTTTTTAATATTTTTCTATCGCTACACATCCCAGAAAACAATTTTCATCGATACGTTCAAGATGTACGTATTTGATTAAATATATCTCACCTGTATTGAGATGGAAAAAATCCACATAATCGATTTGATCTTTTTGTCCGATCGTGGTAATATAATCCTGTACGAAATACAAACCTGAG
>JAIOTH010000029.1 GCA_021106915.1 bacterium
CGTTTAAATGCTATTATGTCAGTTGGTTTAGGATATATTGGTTTAAATAGGACTTCAGTTAGTTTATCTGGTGGAGAAATGCAGAGATTAAGATTAACAACTCAAATTACATCATCTTTATCAGGGGTTTTATATATTTTAGACGAACCATCGATTGGATTGCATCAAAGAGATAATTATAGATTAATAAAAACTTTAAAAAATTTAAAAGAATTAGAAAATACAGTGATAGTTATTGAACATGATCGAGACACAATATTAGCCGCTGATTATGTAGTTGATATTGGCCCAGGAGCTGGAGAAAATGGTGGGAAAATAATTTCAATTGGTACCCCAGAAGAGATTAAAAAAGATCCTAAGTCAATTACTGGTAAATATTTGAAAGGAGAATGGGAAATAAAGGCACCGATTAAATATAGAAAAGGAAATGGTAAATTTTTAGAAATAAAAGGAGCTCAAGAATTTAATTTAAAAAATATTAGTGTTAATATTCCTTTAGGGAAGTTCGTTTGTATTACGGGAGTTTCTGGTTCTGGCAAATCAACTTTAATTTTTGAAATTTTAGCTAAAGCCATAGTTTCTAAAATTACTAGATCAAAAGTTGTTTCCGGAAAGCATAAGGAAATTTTAGGTTTAGAAAATATTGATAAAATAATTAATATTGATCAATCTCCGATTGGTCGCACACCACGTTCCAATCCAGCGACTTATACGGGGCTTTTTACTTATATTCGAGATTTATTTGCTAATTTACCAGAAGCAAAGTTAAGAGGTTATAAAATGGGAAAGTTTAGTTTCAATGTTCGAGGTGGTCGTTGTGAAACTTGTCAGGGAAATGGTATGGCAAAAATTGAGATGAATTTTATGCCAGACATTTATGTGGAATGTGAAGATTGTAAGGGTAAGAGATACAATAGAGATATTTTGGAAGTGCATTGTCATGGAAAAAATATTGCTGACGTTTTAGATATGACTGTTTTAGAGGCCACGCATTTTTTTAAAGATAATCATAATCTTTTCCGAAAATTAAAAACTTTAAACGATGTTGGTTTAGGTTATTTAAGATTAGGACAGGCAGCTACGACCTTGTCTGGTGGAGAAGCTCAGCGAGTGAAGTTGGCTACAGAGTTATCTCGAAAAGCTACTGGAAAAACATTATATATCTTAGATGAACCAACTACCGGTCTTCATTTTGATGATATTAAAAAATTAATTGTAGTTTTACAAAAATTAGTGGATAAGGGGAATAGTATGTTGATTATTGAGCATAATTTAGATGTGATAAAATGTGCCGATTGGATTATTGATTTAGGTCCAGAAGGTGGTGACAAAGGTGGTGAGATTGTAGCGGAAGGAACCCCTAAAGAGGTAGTCAAAATTAAAAAATCTTATACTGGGCAATACCTTTCTAAGCTAATTTAGAATTTTAGTCCCCCTGTTAAAGGGGAAGAATTTCAACATCCAATTCCATTAACCAAGAGGTAAAATGTATTCAAATTTAATGACAATAGAAATGTTATGAATAGTCTAGAAAAAGCTATCCTTAAGACCGTAATTTATTATGATATTTTTGATTATCCTTTAACTGGTTTTGAGATTTGGAAATGGCTTTATGATTATCAAGTCACTTTAGATGAAGTCGTTAAAGCTTTAGAAAATAGTTTCGATTTAAAAAGATATTTAGAGACCAAAGATGGTTTTTATTTTTTTAAAGGAAGGAAATCATTAATAAATACTCGTAAGGCAAGAAGAGATTATAGTATTGATAAATGGAGAGTAGGATTAAGAGCTGCTTGGTTTTTGAGAATTATCCCATTTATAAAAACAATTATATTATGTAATTCAATTGCTTATTTTAATGCTGAAAAAGATAGTGATATTGATTTTTTTATTATTGTTAAAGATAAATATTTATGGTTGACTCGTTTTTTAATTACAATATTATTACATTTTTTAAGGATAAGAAGACATGGTAATAAAATAAGTGACAGGATATGTCTGAGTTTTTATATAATAGATAATAATTTGAGCCTAGAAAAGTTGACTTATAAAAGAGATATTCATTTTTATTACTGGTTGCTTCACTTTGTGCCTATTTTTGACACGGGAATCTATAAAAAATTTTTTAAAAATAACGCTTGGCTCAAAAATTATATTCCCCGAGCAAGTACTTGGGAAGTTATTGATAATTGGATGACTAAGGATAATTTTTTTACTAAAATTTTTAGAACATTTTTAGAAAGAATATTAGATAATTTTTTAGGGAGATTTTTGAATTCATTTTTAAGAAAGGTTCAGTTATTTAAAATGAGTAAGAATAAATTTTCTAAATCAAAGGAAAATAATACAGATGTCATTATTAGTGATAATATTTTAAAATTTCATGAAGAAGATAACAGAAAAAGTATCAGGGATATTTTTTATAAAAGGATATCAAAATTATGATGAATAATTTTAAAATTCAAAAAGTTTGTAATCATCTGTTTTATATTTTTGTTTTTTTAATTCCTTGGCAGACTAGATATATTTATGCTTATTTACAATTAAAGGGAGAAAATTTTGAGTATGGGAAGCTAGGAATTTATCTTAGTGAAATATTCTTATTGCTTTTGGTCCTAATTTTTGTCTTTTTTAGGTCTAGATTCTCTAAAATAAACAAAATGCCAAAGATTTTTTTAGTATTTTTCTTTTTTTTAGTATTTTGTTCAATAAATTATTTTTTTGCTTTAAATAAAGAATTATATTTTTATCATTTTTTCAAAATTATAGAATTAATAGCTTTATTCTTTATTTTTTCAAAAATTAAGGTAAAGAGGTTTAAAGTCATTATGGCTTTTTTATTGAGTATGCTTGGACATTCATTTTTAGCTTTATTTCAATTTTATAGTCAGTATATTGGGGCAAATAAGTATTTAGGAATAGCAGAAAAAATTACCAACCAAGGAGGAGTTTCGGTCTTAGAGGGTTTCTATGGTCGTTTATTAAGGGCTTATGGTGGTTTCCCTCATCCTAATATTTTAGGTGGTTTTTTAGTAATTTCTATTTTATTATTAATTTATTTATATTTCCATAAAAAAGAAGAAAAATCTTTAAAATTTCAAATATTTTTTTGGGCTAGCCTAATTATATTTTTTAATGTTTTAGTTTTGACTTTTTCTAGGAGTGCAGCTTTAGCTTTATTAATCAGTATGTTTTTGTTGTTCATTTATGTTTTAATTAAAAAGAAAGTTAAGATTTGGGGGCCGATTTTTATTGTCCTTATTATTTTGAGTGCAATTAATTTTATATTTTTTAAAGATTATATCTATACTAGAGTAAAAGTTACCGAAAGATTAGAGCTTAAGTCACAAAATGAAAGGATTTTATTTCGAAATCAAGCTCAAGAATTGTTAAAGGACAATTGGCTTTTAGGAGTAGGTTTAAATAATTATACTTATGCAGTTTACCAAAATGTGAATCAAAATTTAGCGATTTATGATTATCAGCCAGTTCATAATATTTATCTATTAATTTTGGTAGAATTGGGGATTGGGGGATTAATTTTATACTTATTGCTATTTTTTAGGGCTTTACATCAGTTAAGGAATTCAAAAGACATCATTTTTCCATTAATTTTAATAAGTATCCTATTAATTAGTTTTTTTGATCATTATTTTTGGACTTCTTGGAGTGGTTTATCTTTATCTTTTTTAATGCTTTTTATGTTTTATAATAAAGAAGGTTAGCAGGACCTAATATTTAGTAATAAGCTATAGAATCCTCAATAGAATGGGGATTTTTTTGGGTTGACCCAGCTCTCACCCTTTCGACAAAAAGATACTACTAGACAAAAATCTAATGAGGGCTGGGTTGACAAATTTTATTTTTGGGTTATAGCTATTGACAAAATTTTCTTGATGTGTTAATATGTTAGGAAATATCTAAGACATTAGGTATTTTTTAAATTAGATTTAGGGAATTTTTTATTAAATCAAACATTAGATTATGAAAAAGATTAAAAAAATTCAAAAATTAATTATTCGATTAGAAAGAATCTTTAGAATAAAGTTAATTTTTACTTATTTAGCTTTAGCTATCTTTGTTTCTTTTATTTTACCTCATTATACTTATGCGTATTCTTTAGATATGCATAGCTCAGAGCCTAGTTTAGGTTTAGACATTGATGTTGTTGATAATATAGAGATTGAAGAATATAATATTTTTAAATTAAATAAACAAGCTTTAAAACTTTTTTCAGCTCCAAAGCTAGAGAAGACTTTACCAGAAATTAAAGACAGAAAGATAAAGCTCAGTAATTATCATTATGTCACAGCATATAATTTAGTAGAATGGCAAACAGATAATACTCCTTGTATTGGTGCTAGTGGAGATGATTTATGTGAATTAATAGATCAGGGAATTAGTACTTGTGCTGCTAATTTTGTGCCTTTAGGTACTAGTTTAGAAATTGAAGGAATAGGAAGATGTTTAGTTTTAGATAGACTAAATAAAAGATACCCTTCTCGAATTGATATTACTATGGGGCCAGATAAAATAGCAGAAGCTAGACAATTTGGTTTACAGAGATTAAAAGTTGGTGAATATTAAATAGTTAAAAGTTTCAAATTATAAGGTTAAAGGTTATAAAATTTTTGTAAAAATAAAAACTTCTCATTTAATGAGGAGTTTTTTTGTGTAGAACGATATGTATGGAGGTCACGGTCGGAATCGAACCGACGATAAAGGTTTTGCAGACCTCTGCCTTACCACTTGGCTACGTGACCCTAAAAGGACTAAATCTATTATGTTTGAATATTATCAGAAAAGAGATTTAATTTCAATAAAAAAAGGTGACTAGAGAGTCACCTTAAAACGGATTGAAGATTTATTCTTTATTGAAGTTTATGATTGCCTGTTCAATACCGGCTCTCATTTTTTGGAAATATTTTTCATATTTTTCCGGAGTTTCCTCAAGTAAGCTTATTGCAAATTTTGCGTGTAATGTCTTGCCGTTTGTTACAAGAATAGCAATGTCCACAGATTCTAGATATACGTTTTTCATAATTGTGGGTAATGTTTCACATATATCCATTTGCGTTCCAGGGTAAACAAACGCTGCTTTTTCGGACGTAGTATCTGTAGCTTCTTTTGTAATTGCTAGATGTTTAGCTCCTTGAGGGTCTATAAATGATCCTAAGCGGAAGCCTTTTCCAATAGTTTCTCCCATAATTTCTAAAAAAGTAATAATGTTTTTAGTCTGCATGGGATCAGCTTCTTTTAAAAATCTAGCTAATGACTCTTCAGTAGCTATAATTGTATTTTTTTTCATGATTCCTCCTAAGAATCTTCTTTATACTAAATACAGAATTCCTAGATTCCTTTTTGAATTTAGGGTTATATTTAATATAAGACCTTAGCATTTCTTTGTAATATTGTCAAGGTTATTTAATATTCTAAATATGTTAAAATTAATTTATGTTAGAAAAACAACCAAAAGTTAAGGGAAATTATAATTTTTTTTATTATATTTTTAAGCTTTTTATTAATTTAGCAGGAATATTTTGTGGTATTGCTTTGGCTTTAACATTATTTTATCCTTTGATGTTGGCTTTTCCAAATAATTTTTTAATAGTATTTTTGGAGCTTTATTTGATTTTACTATTAGCAATTATTTCAGCTCAGATTTTTAATATAGCTTTTGAGAATTATGTGAATTATAAGGCACTGTTTCATCATCTTGGCTTAAAAATTATTTTTAGTAAAAAGAATTTTCTTTTAGCTTTTTATTATTTTGGACTTTTGATTTTTGCATTTTTTATTTGGGGATTGTTTTAAAATATGAAGAAATTTATCATCATTGATGGAAATGCTCTGCTACACAGAGCTTGGCACGCTATACCTCCCTTAACAACCAAGAAGGGAGTTGTTGTTAATGCTGTTTTTGGATTTACCTCAATTTTTTTGAATATTTTGAAAGAATATCAACCAGAATATATTTGTGCTTCCTTTGATTTAAAAGGGCCTACTTTTCGACATCAAAAATTTAAGGAATATAAAGCTCAACGAAAAAAACAACCTGATGAATTATATCAACAGATTCCAATGATTAAGGAGATTTTGAATGCTTTTAATATTCCAATTTATGAAAAAGAAAATTATGAAGCAGATGATGTTATTGGTAGTATTGTTAATTTTTTAAGAAATAAAAAAGATATTGAAAAAATAATATTTACAGGCGATTTAGATGCTTTGCAATTAGTTGATGAGACTATTAAAGTTTTGACTTTTAAAAAAGGTATTAGAGAAACTAAGGTATATGATATTCAAGCCGTAGAAGATCGTTATGGTTTTAAGCCAGAACAAATGATTGATTATAAGGCTTTACGCGGTGATGCTTCTGATAATATTCCTGGTATTCCAGGTATTGGTGAAAAGACAGCTACATAATTAATTCAAAAATTTGGTGATTTAGACGGTATTTACCAAAACTTTGAAGAATCAGATATTAAGGATGCTTGGAAAAAAAAGTTGAGAGAGAATAAAAAATTAGCTTATTTGAGCCGAGAATTAGCGACTATAATTTTAGATTTAGATTTAGACTTTGAATTAGCAGATACGGAATGGGATTATAGTGGCGAGCAAACAGCATATGAGTTATTTCAAAAATATGAATTTAGAAGCTTATTATCCAAAATACCAAAATTAGATAAGCAATCTTCAGAAGTATTTAATAATAAAGAATCTTATAAACTAATTGATAATCAGAAAGATTTCAATGAGTTTATTATTAAATTGAAAAAAGAAGATGAAATTTGTTTAGATACAGAAACGGATTCTTTAGATTCTAATCAAGCTACATTATTGGGTATTAGCTTTTCTTGGCAAGCTGGACAAGCTTATTATGTTTTAGCTCAGGAGAATTTTTTAAAGGAATTAAAACCAATTATAGAAAATAAAAAAGTTATTGGTCACCACATTAAATATGACTATAAAGTTTTAAAATTAGCAGGTTTAGAATTGAAAAATATTTATTTTGACACTTTAGTGGCTGCTTATTTGCTTTCTAAAACCAATCGAAGTTTGAAATTAGATGATTTGGCTTTTTCAGAGCTTGCTTATCGGATGCAGCCTATAGAAGATTTGATTGGTAAAAAAGGTAAGGATCAGTTAAATATGAGAGATGTGGATTATAAAAAGATTTCCAATTATTCCTGTGAGGATGCGGATTATACCTGGCAGCTTTATCAAAAATATAAAAAAGAATTAAAAAAAGAAACAATGTTAGGGCTTTTTTCTA
>JAIOTH010000135.1 GCA_021106915.1 bacterium
ACCGATAGGTAGGTAGATGCATTGCGTCTCTCCTAATTTTTTACTAATTTAACAATTTGTCGAAAAACTTTTTGATTTTCTCTTTTATAAACAATAATATCTGCTTCTTCTAATAAAGATTCAATTTTAAAACCTAAATCCTGAATATCATCTAATACTTTTAGATAAAAATCCTGTTGAAAAGTATGAAAAATCGGCAAAGAAATCACTACTACTCCTTGAGATTTTAAAATCTTAGCAAAAATCCGAAAAGAATCCAAGTACAATTTTTCTAACTCTAAAATTTGTTTTTTAATAAATTCTGCACTTTCATTTCCTCTCAGAGGCTTTCCTAAATACCCTTCACTAACAATACAATCAATTGAATTTTTTTCAATCCCTTCTTTAATTAAATCTTTAACATCTGATTTAAAAACATAATGATGAACATTATTATCAAACCGTTCTTGATACCATTTTAAATTTTCCTGAGAATCAATAACTGCTTTTTCTGAAATATCCGAACCAATTATTTTTTTAAAACCTAACTCCGCTGCCATTAATAAAATTGTCCCTGAACCACAAAAAGGATCTGCTATAATTCCCCTATTGCCCGATAAATTTAACATTATTTTGGCTAATTTAGGAGGCATCATTCCGGATTGAGCATCAACTCGCGGACGATCATAATCTAAAGCATTAAATCTAGCAAAATCTTGCACTGCTAAAGTTCGAGAAAAATAATAACGACCATTAGAATTTAAAATCTGCATATCAAAACCTAATCTAATCAAATGTTCTTTTTCAACAATTACTGCTGATAAATCCTGTTCCTTAGATGTCAGTACTCGACTACTGATCCCTTCTGACTTAAAATGTTTTTTAATATTCATTGCTAGCTGAAAAATAAATTTTTCTACCGACGAATTTTTTTCATAAATACTAAAACCAAATTTTACTTTTTTACCCCCACACTCACCCTTGAGTTGTGGGGGTTTATCTAAATTACAATTTTTCTTAATTATTTCTATAAAAGTATTTTTTAAATTCTCAATATTATCAAGTTTATCTACAAAAAATTCTATTTTCCCAATTTTGATTATTCCCCCTAAAATATTGTTTAAACCTTCGACATCTAATTCAATTTTTGTTTCTAAAATCAAAAAATAATCACTCTGAACTATGATCTGAAAATCAATTTTTCTATACCTTAAAACACTCTCAATTTCCGCTTGAGATAATTGAGGTGAATGCCCTAAAATAAATGAATAAAGATTATTCATAATATTATTATAATTCAGTTGACATTTAAAGTAAATTCTAAAATTAATTAATTGTCAACTATGTTAAATAATTATCTAATTTAAACAATAAACAAAAAAACAAGGAAATGTTTAAATCCCCTTGTTTTCAAAAAAAATCCTACCGAACTTTCTTAAATTTTACTGAAAAAACTGGCTCATACTGATTGTCATATTTATCTATAATTTCCACTGTTTCACCATTCATTAACTTAGTTAAGGCGGCGTCGCTCATCATTTCTTTATCAGCTTGCAGTTCTGATTTAAGCTCGTCCATTTTCACATAATTATCGCCCATACCATTTCTAATACCTTCTTCTAAAACTGCTTTTTGAACTTTTAATTCTTTTAATTTTTCTAAAATGTTTTGATAAGGAGTAGAATTTTCTGTAGCATCTTTATACATAGCTTTTAAATCTTTTAATTCCTTTTTCCTTTCCTCCATACTATCGTAAATACCTTGAATATCTTTCATAAAATTTTACCATATTAAATAAAATTTACTTCATTAAATATTCTAAAATGATGCAGTAAATTTTAATTTTAAATTGATTAGGACACCCTATATAAAAAATTTATATTTCTCAACAATAAGATATAAATACGTCATATATCTATTAAAAATTTAAAATTATTTAACAGGGTGAAATTATTAACAAAACTCACTCTCTAAAGAGTGAGTTTTCATTATAACATAAGAAGATAAATCTATATAATTTTTTACTCTTTACCAGCTAACTGACCGCAAGCGCCCTTAATATCTTTCCCAAATTTATATCTTTGCGTAAAATTAACTTTTTCTTGAGTCAAAATTTCCATAAATTTTTCAATAGTTCGGTTATCTGATGATTTAAATTTATTTCCCAATCCAGATTCAATTGGATTATAAGGTATTAAATTTACTAAATATAATTTATTATTACCCATTATCTTAGCTAAAGATCGAGCATCTCTTTCCGAATCATTAATGCCTTTAATTAATAAATATTCAAACATAACTCGGCGATTAGTTTTTTCAATATAATCATCAATAGCTCTAAATAATTCTGTTAAATGAAATTCTTTGTTAATTGGCATCAATTCCGAACGCAATTTATCATTAGTAGCGTGCAAAGAAATTGCTAAGTTAATTTGTAAATCTTCTTTAGCTAATTTTTTAATACCATCCACTAAACCAACCGTAGAAATTGAAATATGTCGCGCTCCAATATTAAAAGCCTGATGATCATTTAAAAGCTTAATAGATTGCATCACATTTTCATAATTTAAAAATGGCTCTCCCATACCCATAAAAACAATATTAGTAACACGTTCATCATATTTTTTCAAATAACGAGACCATAATAAAACTTGCTCAATAATTTCCATTGATTCTAAATCTCTAATAAAACCCATCTGACCTGTAGCACAAAATTTACATTTTAAAGGACAACCAATCTGAGCTGAAACACAAACTGTGTTTCGATTACCATGACGCATCAAAACCGTCTCTATTTTTTCTTTATCAGATAAAGTGATTAGAGCCTTAAAAGTTTTTTTATTTTTTGATTCTGAAATTTCTGAATTTATGTCTAAAGGACAGTTTTTATTTAATTCTACTCTCAAACTCAAAGGTAAATTAGTTGCTTCATCCCAATTTTTTATAAAATCAAAAAACACAGCTTGATAACACTGTCTAAATCTAAATTTTGGTTGATCTTGTAAAACTTCTTTTAATTTTTCGATATTCATCTTATTGAACAATTATTTATCTAAAATAGAGATGGATTTAAAACCCACCTCTACTTTAGTACTAAATCAATATATAAGCAATAATTCCTTGACTAAAATTCGTGAAAGCTATAGGATAATAACAATTAAAGGTCGCAAAAATAATCTTTTAGATTTAGCGACTTTTTTTATTTAAATAACAAAAAAACATGTCTAATAAAATTCTCTCCACCTCATCATTGGGATTAAATTCTTTCCTAGTCGAAATTGAGGTCGATATTCAAAGAAATTTACCAAGTTTAATAATCATTGGCTTAGCAGATACTGCTGTTCAAGAAGCAAAGGAAAGAGTTAAGGCCGCTATCATTAATAATGGTTTAAAATTTCCCAAAACCAAAATCATTGTTAATTTAGCTCCTGCTGATCTTCGGAAAGTTGGCAATTGTTTTGATTTACCTATTGCTTTAGCTATCCTCCAAAAAGAAAAAATCATCCCTCTTCAAGATAACATTTATCAAAAATCTATTTTTGTAGGTGAATTATCTTTTGATGGTAGTCTTCGACCAATTAAAAATATAATTTCAATTTGTATCTTTGCTAAAGAAAATAACTTTCAAAATGTTTTTTTACCAATTGATAATCAAGAAGAAACTAGCAAAATTAAGGGAATCAATATTTTTCCCGTACAAAATTTAAAACAATTAGTTGAGCATCTTAACAAATCTAAACTAATTAAAAAATACGAAAAAAAATATTCAGAAAATGAGGATGAATTTGAAAATGAATATGATTTCTCTTTAATCAAGGGACAATCTCATGCTAAAAGAGCTTTAATGATCTCCGCAGCTGGTGGACATAATATTTTAATGAATGGTTCGCCAGGTTCTGGAAAAACTTTATTAGCTCGTTCTTTGCCAACTATTCTACCTAATTTATCTGAAAAAGAAATTTTAGAAGTCTCTCGAATTTACTCTGCTATTGGTATGTTAAATAAAAATCGTCCCCTAATTATCAAAAGACCCTTCCGTTCCCCTCATCATTCTTCTTCCCTAGCCTCTTTAATTGGTGGTGGATCAATTCCTCGTCCCGGAGAAGTTAGCCTGGCTCATCGAGGAATTTTATTCTTAGATGAAATGCCAGAATTCCCTAAAAAAACTTTAGAATCTTTGCGTCAACCTCTAGAAGATGGCTTTGTAACTATTGCTCGAGCTCAAATTACTTTAGAATTTCCAGCTCGCTTTATTTTAGTTGGTGCTCAAAATCCATGTCCTTGTGGTTTTTATGGTGATCCTCAAAAAGAATGTACTTGCAATAATTTCCAAATTAAAAATTACAGAGAAAAATTATCTGGTCCTCTTTTAGACAGAATAGATATTCATATTAATGTCCCCCGAGTTAAATATAAAGAATTAAATAAAGACACCCTAGCTGAATCTAGTAAAAGCATTAAAGAAAAAGTTATATTCGCTAAAAAAATTCAAAATCAAAGATTTATATCTGAAAATATTTTTACCAACTCTGAAATGAACCTTCGTCAAATTAAAAAATACTGTTTAATTCCTGAAAAAGCTAAAAATCTATTAAAACAAGCTGTGCAAACCTACAATCTTTCTGCTCGAGCTTATTTTAGACTACTAAAAGTTAGTCGAACTATTG
>JAIOTH010000081.1 GCA_021106915.1 bacterium
TTCCTCGACTTCGCTCGGAATGACAAAGAAAAAATTATTTCCCTGTACTTCCATGCCGACCTTCACCTCGAACAGTTTCTGATAACCCTTCAACTTCTTCTAATTCAGCACTGATAATCGGTTGAATTAACATTTGGGCAATCTTATGTCCTTTTTCAAAATGATAATCCTCTTTTCCTAAATTAATTAGACCAATCATATACTCTCCTCGATAATTATGATCAAAAACCCCTCCTAAAACTTTCAAACACTTAACACTAAGACTACCTTTATCCCAAATTAAAGAAACATAACCTTCTGGAATTTCTAAAGCAAAACCAGTTTTAAAAATATGTTTTTCTCCAGATTTAATAATTACATCTTCATCAGAAAAAATATCCATTCCCGCATCACCCTCTAAAGCGTAGGTTGGTAATTTAACATCTGGCCTAAGTTTTTTAATTTTCATTTTTAATTCCATCTATTACTTTCTCAACTTTATTATTAAATTCTTCGAAACTACCATCATTATTGAAAACAAAATCTGCCATTTCAATACACTTTCTTAAATTTTGTTTATTAGGATCCTCTGAGCTCATTTCTCTTTCCTCGTTGGCTAAAAAAGTTTCTAAAGAAATTTGATCAGTTTCTGATTTTCTCAATATCACTCTCTCATATCTAATTTTAGAATCAGCATCAACTGCAAAAAGATAAAAACCGTTTTGTTTTCTTAAAGATTCTATTTCACCCAGAGTTCGAATACTTTCAATAATACAATCCTGTCCACTGGATTGAGCCTGTTTAAATAATTCATCGCTAATAAAAGATGGTGAATTATTTGCCCTGAGATCATTAGCAACTAAAACCATACTATCTCTGTTTTCTGGTAATCCTCTTTTTTTAATTTCTTCTAATAAATAAGCTCGTACTGAAAAATGCTTAAAACCCTTCTGTTTTGTTAAATATTCAACAATTGTTCCTTTGCCAGCACCAATAGTTCCAGTAATTCCAATGATAATCATAATATTAAATTTAATTAATTAATTATCCACAACAACCATCATGAGCTGATTCATCTTCTTTTTTATCTTCAAATTTTACAGCCGAACTATAACTATCCAAATCATAATTAATCATTTTTTCAGGCACTTTTAATCGACAAAGTTCAACTTTAGCTATTTCTAAAAATTCTTCCGCTTCCGTAGCATGATAATCAGAAAATACCACGATTCTTTTTATACCAGCTACAATTAAAGCTTTAGCACAATTTGTGCAAGGCATATTCGTCACATAAGCAGTTGCTCCATCAGTACTAACAGCATGTCGAGAACACTGTAAAAGAGCATTCATTTCACCATGAATTGTCCGAATACAATGATTATCAACTACATAACATCCGACATCTTCACAATGGACATCACCAGGAATTGAACCATTATAGCCAGTGGCTAATATTTGCTTATCTCTAACTAAAACACAACCACAATGCATTCGGGGACAAGTTGCTCTTTCCGAAACTAACATTGCTAACTTTAAAAAATATTCATCCCAACTGGGACGAGAACTTTTTTCTTTACTCATAATGATATAGATTATTTATAAATCTGTTATTAACATTTTATCAATTTAAAAGACTCTGAGCAAATTACAAATTATTGAAACATTAAAAATATTTATTATTGTCTAATACCTAAAAGCTAAAAGCTAATTTCTAATTAATATATTTTAAATCTTTTTCAATTTGTTTCCTTAAGTCACCACTATCTTTAAACTTTTTAATTTCCCTTATTCTAGAAATTATTTCAATCTTAACATTTTCTTTATAGATTTCTTTATCAAAATTCTTTATAAAAACCTCTGCTGATATTTCTCCATAAAAAGTTTCTTTATATCCAAAATGTAGCAAACCTTTATATTTATCCTCACCAATAAATACATTTACTGAATAAACACCGTGACTGATATCTAAATTTACTATGTCTAAATTTGCAGTTGGAAAACCAATTTTTTTACCTCGACCTTCGCCTTGAATAACTTTTGCCTCAAAAATTTTACTCTTCATTTTACCCTCTCTTACTGCATAATAAAAAGCAATTAGCAAAACAATTGCTGAAACTATTTGAACGCTATTTAAAACATTTTTATTCAAGATATAATCTAAAATCACAGCTGAAAATGGAAAAAATAATTCACAAATAGTGGCCGTAGAAGCACTAATTCTTTTCAAACCAAAATAATAAATAAATATTGCTCCTGCTCCACTAGTAAAAACTATAACTATCAATAATTTCCATTGCAAAGGAGTTACTAAACTGATCACAAAAAAATCTCCCGTGAATAAAATTAAGACTAAAGCTAAAACACTAGTTATTCCAAATCTTAAAGCAGAAGTCATTTTAAAATCCAAATGATTAACAATTCTTTTTCCAAATACTGTTGATGAACCAAAGGAAAAAGCAGCGATTAAAGCAAAAATAGCAGCATTATGTAATATATTAACTTCTAATATATTAATATGGCCAAAGGCTAAAAAATAAGCAGCAATGATGGCTAAAAACGCCCAAAGATAAAATTTCTTACTCAATTTTTCCTTTAAAATAATCCTAGCTAATATCAAGGCAAAAATTGGTTGTAACTTTTGCAAAATTATCACTGTAGAAAAAGTAGTTTCTCCGTCCATAGCCGCAAAAAAGGCCTTAGTGATCATTAAAGTTCCCAATAAACCACCAAAAATACAAACCCATAAAATAGCCCCCCAAGACTTTTTACTTAAATTTTTTATCTTATACCAATTTAAAAATAAAAAAGGACTTAAAATTATAAATCCGAAAAAATGCTCTAAAAAAACAACTAAGCCAGCTGGTAAAATATAAAATTTAGGCCTAATTAAAACCCCATCCAAACTCCAAAATAAAGCTGCGAGCATAACAGCAAAAGATCCAATTAAAACCCTTTGATTAATTTTAAATAATTTCTTTAAACCTAAATAATTCATTTTAACTATTTATATAAAATTAGCTAACTATTTGACTATTAAAATTATTTCCCTGAAAGATTAATTTATCTAACAGGTTAAACATTTCTTTATTTAAAGATAGCAAAAATATCTATTTGAAGCAATAAAATAAAACTATTTATTTAATTTTTTAACAATTCCCTTATTAGCATCTACCTCAACTAAATCTCCATCTTTTAAAACTTGAGTAGCAATTTTGGTACCAATGATACAGGGTTTTTTAAATTCTCGACTCATAATCGCTGCATGCGATAATAACCCTCCTTCATCAGTTATAAAAGCTTTTGCCTTTTTCATGGCTGGTAAATATTGAGGAATAGTCGTACTAGTAACTAAAATACAATTTTTTTTAAACTTTTTTATGTCAGCTATCTTTTCTATCAACTGAACCACTCCTTTAACTATACCAGGACATGCTGATTCACCTTCAATTAGTTTATCATTTTTAATTTGTTCTGAGGTAGCATGATAAATCTCTAAATATTTCTCGAGTTTTTTACCAACTAAAATTATTATTTTTTTATTTCTAGATAAATACACAGAATCTCTAATTCTCATATTAATATTATTTACTAATTTATCAGACAATCTACCTTCAAATAAACCTTGAATCTCAAAATGAGTCATATTTATTAACTGTGTATATGTAATTTTATAACGCTTAGATATTTCTTCTAAAAAAGGTTTTGCTTTATATGCACAATATGTATATAATTCATCGCAATACATTGAAGAAAATAAAACGTAGCGTAAAATTTTTATCTTTTTAAATTCCAAATCAGATAATTTTAATTTACTTTTTACTTGATTAATGATAATAAAATTCTCTTTAAATTTATCCCTTTTCTCAGACAAATCTTTACTTAATACTTTTAACG
>JAIOTH010000160.1 GCA_021106915.1 bacterium
TAATAAAATATCTTGATCTAATTCTTTAATATTATGAATAGACAAAATTAAACCATCTTTATCTACTAAATAATTTCGATTTCCTACTTGGTAAATCAATTTAGATGGTCTTTCTTTTAACTTGATAAATAACGAAGAATAATCTCTTTTTTCTATTTCTAAATTATCTAAATAGTAATTGTTTAAAAGCTCTTCTTCTAATTTTTCAATATTAAATAAAAAATAATTTGAATTTTTAAAAAATAAAAATCTTCTTTTATTTAATAAATCATTAGTAATATTATTAATTTCATCAACGCTAATTTCCTGATTACCCTCTACTGTTATTGTCTTAATAATAAAATATTCTGAAAAAAGAAAAAAGTAAGTAAAATAAATTAAAACAAACAAAACAAACGCTAAAATAACTTTTGTCCGCCAATCAAAATTAGAACTTTTATGAAAATACTCCGTGACTCTTCTCCGGGGACAATTATTATTATGACCAAAAGAAAGTCTTTTTAATTGTTTTCTTCTATTGTAATATCTATTCATATTAATTTTCTTGGTATATAAGACATTAATCTAGTGGTAATTTCATAATTAATAGTATCCACTCTTTCAGCTAAATCCTCTACCTTTAAAATATTTTTACCTTGTTTACCAATTAAAACTACTTCATCACCTACCTTAGCTTTAGTTTTACTAATATCGAGCATAGTAATATTCATACAAATTTGACCAATAATTGGACAAAATTTACCATCTACTAAGACCAAACCATTATTAGAAAATTTTCTATCCAGGCCCTCAAAATAACCAACTGGAATTAAAGCCATTTTAATTCTTTTTTTTGTCCTATAACTACAGCCATAACCTACTGGTACATCTGGAGCTAAATTTTTAATTTAAAATATTTTTGTTTTCCAACTCAGCACCGGCTGAAGATTAAAGTCTGGATATTTTTTTTGAACAAATTTTTTATTCTCTTTTGATGGCCATAAACCATACATGGAAATTCCTAAACGAACAGCATCAAAATGATTTTTGGAAGATAAATTAATTGCTGCGCTAGCCGCTATATGTTTAATCGGAATAAAAATATTTTCTTTTTCTAATCTTAAAATTAAATTTTTAAAATTATTTAACTGTTGATTAGCAAAATATTGATTACTCTCCTCTGTTGTTGCAAAATGAGAAGCTAATCCTATTAATTCAATATTTTTTAATTGTCTAACTTCTTTAATAAAGCTAATTGCTTTTTCATAATTAACCCCTACTCGAGCCATACCAGTTTCAACTTTAACATGAACTTTGGCTTTTTTTTTCAAATTAAACGCTATTTTATTTAATAATTTTATAAAATTAAAATCATAAACCATCAATTCTATATTACTTTTAATAGCTATCTCTAATTGCTTTTGTAATTCCTTCTGATTTTCCGTAATACCATAGTAACTAAGAACTAAAATAGATTTTTTAATTTTATTTTTTCGTAATTCTAGAGCTTCTTCTAAATTAACTGTTGCTAAAATATCTACTTCTTTCATTTTATCTAAAATTTGAGAGACCAAAAGCATCCCATGCCCATAGGCATCACTCTTCACAACTGAAATTAGCTTCACTTTTTTATCCCCCTGTGAGGATTTATCTAATAATTTACGATGAAGCTTAATATTATGAATCAAATTTTTCTGAGATATCTCAATCCAGGAATTATGATATTCCATTATATTTAAAATTACTTAATAGCCTTTAAAATTTTAAAATCTAAATATTTATGCAAAATCTTAGGAATCTTTACTGAACCATCAGCCTGTTGATTTTGCTCTAAAATAGCTGGTAAAATTCGAGAAGTTGCTAAACCAGAAGCATTAAGAGTATGAACAAATTCACTCTTGCCATCTTTTTTAAACCTAATATTAGCCCTTCGTGCTTGATAATCTAAAGCATTAGAAGCACTAGATACTTCTTTATAACAATTCATACTAGGAATCCAAACTTCCATATCAATAGTTTTCGCCATGGCTGCGCTAGCATCTTGAGCGGCTAATTTGGAGGATTGAAAATGTAAATCCAATCCAGTAACTAATGCTTCGACGCCCTGCACCATTTCTGCAAAAGCAGTCCAGGAATCTTCCGGTTTAGTAAATTGAAACATTTCAATTTTATTAAATTGATGACCGCGAATCATTCCCCTCTCCTCTGTTCGATAAGCCCCAGCTTCACTTCGGAAGCAAGTTGAAAAAGAATAATATTTCAATGATTTTTCTAAATCTAAAATTTCATCTCGATGATAATTTAAAAGCATCATTTCGCTAGTAGCATTTAAACATAATTTATCTCCACTGGTCCAAAATAAATCTTCTTTAAATTTAGGTAAATGACCAGAAGCATAAGCTGACTCTTGATTTAATAAATAAGGCAATAATAAAAAAGTATAATTATTTTTCTGATGAAAATCTTTAAAATAATTCCACAAAGCCCATTCTAATTCTGC
>JAIOTH010000072.1 GCA_021106915.1 bacterium
TGAAAGATAAAACTGTGATTGTTATTGCTCATCGACTTTCAACAATTATGAAAATGGATCGAATCATTGTTTTTGATCAAGGAAAAATAATCGAACAAGGCAGTCATCAAGAGTTAATTAAAAGTAAATCAGGATTGTATAAAAAACTTTGGGAAAAACAAATTTGTAGTTTTACTTAAAGACTAAAATTGTAAAACGGCTTTTTATCATTTAAAGTCGTTTTATGTTTAAAATTTTTTAACAGGGTTGACCCTGTTAAATAAATCTTTAGAATAATTGATTCTTTAACAGGGTTGACAAAATATTTTATATATGGTTATATTGGTATAACTAAAACTCAAGAAAGACTTGAAAAGTTCAAGTTTATGAGTAAAAAATAGGGGGAAAGATGAAAACACAAATAATCATTATTTCGGTATTATTAGTAATAATAATATTTTTGTCGATATTGTGTATCACTCGTGGTCAAAAAGATTCTAGCTGGGAAAAAACTAATATTTCTCTGAAAGAAAATGTAGTTGGTTTACCGGATTTTGTAGATTTAATTGTCGATGGTAAGGCGTCGGTAGTGACTATGATTAAATTAGAACCTTTTGATAAGCGTTTTTTTGATCTAACAATCGTTGATTCGGTTTCGATTTTGGAATTTGTTATTAGCTCAGTAATCGCTTCTCAGGAATGAAGGGAGTTTATGATCCAAGTAAAAGTATTTTGCTTTTGACCTATTATTCAATAAGTCTAGATGATTTTTTTGATGAAGGGAATGATCTGTATAAATATATTTTTGTTGAAAAACCTAAAATATTGAAGTTTAGAAAGCTAAAGGGAGAGGAATTGTTTAGTAAAGTAGATTTTTTTAAAAGATTTTATACTAGAAAAAGCAAAATAGATTCCCTTAATGTTAAATTGAGCCCCAAAAGCAAACTGGCTTGGCCAAATCTACAAACTTATTTTACTGAATAAATGATCAGGAGGTAAAATGAAAAATTTATTGTTTTTATTAGTGATAATTTTGGTAGTTGGTTGCGCGGTTAATCCACAATACCAAACTAGACCAGAATTGGGACATGTTGTCATATTGGATAGTGTTTTCATAATTCATGAAGGAAATTATTTGTTTAAATCTAGAATTGAAACAAATTGTTTTTTTAATGGATATGTAGGGCTAACTCTGTATTCGAAACATTTTCCGGAGAATAATCTTTTTTATGGGATTTATAATCCAGAAAATTCCTTATTGTATTTTAAAGTTGCTAAAGTACAAGGGAATATGGTTTTGGAAGATGATTCAAAAGTTCAGAAATTATTGTCCAAAAAATTCTGGATTACCAAAATTGATAAAATGGACAAAGAAGAATTTCAAAATTTTTGGTCATTAGGAGGTGGCTAAAAATTTATTAGGCAAAAAATTTTAGCGAGATGGTGTAAATCATTAAATCATCTCGTTTTTTATTTTATTTTAGCTCTAATAATTGCCTTTGGAGGAAATTCTTGAGCACAAGGAATTTTAATATAATAACTATTATGAGCAGAGTCAATCTGCTCATTTTTATTTATGTCTAGAATATTTTTTACTTTAATTTTAGTGATAGATTTATTTTGGTGATCTAGAATTTCAATGAATTGTCCTTTTTTAATCTCATTTCGAGCTTTAATGTATAATTCATTATTTTTTTGGTCATATTTTTCAACTATACCCACCATGCGATATTTTTTAATATAACCAGATGATTCAGGATTCATAGTATTATCATTATAACCATCCCAGAAATTAATAGTATAGTCGCGGTGAGAAATGTTTCTTAATTCGTTCTGATATTGTTTTAAATTTTTTTTAAATAAAGTCGGAGATTTATAATAATCATCAATTGCTTGACGATAAACCATAGAAATTATTGAAACATAATAGGCACTTTTCATTCGTCCTTCAATTTTTAAAGAAGTTGGTTTTAATTTAAATATTTCGGGAAATTTTTTTAATAAACAAAGATCTTTGGAATTTAAAACATAATTAACCCCATCTTCCTCTTCAAATTTTAATTTTCGTTCTGGTTTAATGGTTTCATTAGCTTCCCATTCCCAACGACAAGGTTGAGTACATTCACCACGATTAGCATCTTTATCAACCAAATATTTACTTAAATAACAGCGACCAGAATAAGAAATGCAAAGAGCGCCGTGAATAAAAATTTCAATTTCAGTATTACTAATAGCCTTCTTAATTTTTTTTAATTGAGCATAAGATAATTCTCGAGCAAGGACAATTCTTTGCACGCCATTTTTTGCCCAAAATTTAATACTTTCTGAATTTAAAGTATTAGCTTGAGTAGAAAGATGAATCGGAATTTTATTTTTTAGTCTTTGGGCAATATTAATTACTCCCGGATCGGCAATGATTAAAGCATCAGGCTTGATTTCATTTAATTTTTGAATTATTTTTTCTAGTTTTTTAATTTCATCATCATAAATAAAAGAATTCAAAGCAATATATATTTTTTTATGATATTTACGAGCTAGAGCAATAGCTTTTTTTGTTTCGTTAAACTTTATTTCTGATTTTTCGGCTCGTAAAGAAAATCCTTGCGCTCCCATATAACAAGCATCAGCTCCATAGAGATAGGCTGTTTCTAATTTTTCTAAATTCCCGGCCGGGATTAATAGTTCTGGTTTGGTCATATACTAATGATACTAATATTTAATGCTAATATACGAACTAATGCTAATATAATATAAATAAATGCTGATACTAATTATAGTAATAATACTAAGTTTACCATTTTTCGAGATGGATTATTTTATTTTTATCAGCAATTATTTTATCAGCAATAATTTTGGATTTATCGGGATGTCCAATAGGAATTATGCAAACGGGTATAATATTGGAAGGTAGATTTAATATTTTCTGAAATTGTTTAGTAATTTCTGGTTTATCTCTATTGTAGGCTACTGTGTATACTGCTCCCAAGTTTATGTCATGGGCAGATAAAAGGATATTTTCTGCACAGAAAACAGTGCTTTCAATCCAACGAGGAGTACTATTTTTATCTATACAAATAACTATAAGAACAGGAGCTGTTGTTAGGGCTTGTTCGTTGATATTATCTCTTACAGCTGATAATTCTTTTTTTGTATTATTATTTTTTATAATTATAAATTCGCAACTAAATTTGCCTTTACTATAAGGAGCATATTGTGCAGAAGTAATGAGACAATTTATATCTTCATCAGAAATTTTAGTGTCTAGAAATTTTCTGATAGATCTTCTAGTTTTTATACATTTTAAAGTGTTCATATAAACTATGATTATAAATTTTCAATCATCACGCAAACGTCATGAATATATTTAATATTATTATCTTCACAAAATTTAATTGCTAAATCTGACTCAGAACCAGGTTGCATCCAAATTTTACAAATTCCTATTATCAAGATATTCCTGATGATTTTTCAAAAATTTTAAAAAGTGATAAGTGGCATGGATAGTTCCGACAATATTAACTAAGAATAATAGATTATCAAAATTATTAATACTGATCAAGGAAAAGACATAAAGTAATACTGATATTTCAATAATAACTTTATGAAAAGAGGCCCGAGCAACTGGTTTTATAATCCAATCAGATTTTTCTTTTTCGTTTTTATTTAATATTAATAGTAAATAAATTATAGGAATGATTATCAAATTATAAGATAAATATATTGGATTTCCTATTTTAACAATTATTAGACCAAATATAAAAAATACATAAGCAATATGATCAGAAAACATATCAATAAATTTTCCGCGATCACTATTTTTCTGTTGATAGCGAGCAATTGGTCCATCAAAAATATCAATAATTACAGACAGTAATAAAAATAGTAAAGCAATTTTAATATTATAACTAATAATCAATAAGTAAATAATTGCTAAAACAATTTTAAAAGAACTGACCTGATTGGCATTTAAGCCATTATTAGCTAAAAATTTAATTATTGGTCTAAAATATTTTTGTCTAATTTTTTGTATTTTTCGATTCCAAAAATCTATTTTTTGATCTAAATTATTCATAGTATAATTTTATCATAAATTTGATTGAATTTAACATTTTTTATTGGTATTATTACTAAAATAACATATAAAATATGCTAGAAAGTCATTCACGGGTAACAAACTGGTTTAAACGAAAGAAATCTGATACATCGCAACAGTCTGAACTAGAAACTAAAAAACCTCAAGAGCAACTGAAAGCTAATGTTGAGGGTGTTTTGGGTACGGAAATTGAAGGAGTTGTAACAGATCAAAAATTGTTAGGTTGGTATTACAGAAAATTTAAAAAGAAAGATACTCAACCAGTAGCAACAGATAAGTTCATGTATAAATCCAAAGATGAATATAATTCGGCGTGGTTGGCTAGAGAGATAGTCCAGAATTTTGTAGATGAAAATGAAGAAAGTCCATATACTTTAGATGGCGTTGAAATTTCGAGTCAGATAATAGATGAAGAAACAAACACAGTTAGATTTACTATACGTGGTAATTGGGAGTTTGAAGATCCAACTGGGCTTACAAGTTTGCATTCTGCCAAGACTGAAAAACGTAAAACAGCTGGTGGAAATGGAATCGGTTTAAAACAGGTAGCCTTGCGATATTTGAGAGATTTTGGAATAGAAAATTTTGAAATTCAAGGTGAAAACTGGACTGTCAATTATCGTTTAGCAAAAAAAGATGAAATAAATCAAAAATTGGAGAATGAAAAATATACTGAAAGATTAAAACACGATTGGTTAGTTGCCGATATTAAACGTTCGGAAAATCAGGGACAATGTACTTATGTTATTGACACAAATAATGAAGAAGTAATAAAAGTTTTGCAAGAACTTCCAAATTTAGGCGTCTCTGAAACAAATATTTTTTTGAAAGATCCTGATTTTAAAAATGAAAAAGGTGCTTTGAAATGGTTGCCAATCACTGATGGAGATAGAAATGTCCAAGGGAGACTTTTTATTAATGGGCAGGTGATGAATTTCAAAGATAAAGGTAAAACAAGTGAGGATTATTGGAAAGGACCAGAATTAGTGACTATTCAACTGAATGATGTGGATTACCAAATGAGTATTGATAGACCGCCAATCAATGCCTTTGATTTAGGTAGATATGTTAGTGGTTTGATCGAATCCATGTCAAAAGATGAATTGTTAGAACAATTGCAAAAATCCGAACATATTTGGAGTGAGGTTTTTGATTCGTCTTATAGTTCAAATAGGAGAGGTTGTTTTGTGGTGATTGAAGCCATGGTCAAAGGATTATTTTGGTCATCAGAGTACAATGAAGTTGATTTTGCATCGTATTTTGGTGATAAAAAATATCTTTGTTGGGATTATGGTGTAAGTGATAATCAAATTGAAAGTTTGGAAAAACAAGGTTTTATCATTTGTTCTTCATATTTTGAACAAATCGGAATGCCTAAGGCTAGTAGTGAACTTGATTCCTTAGAAGCTGCAAGCAATGAAAAACCGCAATCACCACAATATAGATTAGAAAAAATTGCAGAGGAATATGGGTTTACAGTAGCTTGCGAAAAAATAGATGTAAAAGACCCCCAAAAATTTCTCCAATCTATAAAGGAAAAATTGTCTGCTCACACAATAAGAATCGAAGCACGTGAAGAACGACCAAACGCATTTCGTATATATTTGAATGTTGAATTTCCAAAAAATTTGCTTTTTCATCAATTGCCAATTCCAAAAACAGAAGAACAAAAGTTGCTTCATTATTTACGAAGTGTGGTTTTCGTTGGTTTGGGAGATAAAATTTTTGAAAAAGTTTTTACCTTTAGTGGTGAATATATAACAACATTCGACACACAATACGATTCAGTAACAGGAGAAAATAATCTTTTGGCCAGAAATGTAAAATGTAGTGGCGACCAAGGAATTTTTTTAGAATTTGAATTACCGCAGGAACTAGTAGAGGGATTTAAAGCAAGTTTAATCAGAGATTCCTTAAAACAAGAAACTGTTCCAGTAAAAAAAACAGAACAGTTACAGCCAAAAGTTAAACCCGAGTCTAAAAATATAATTGAAGATACAATCGAAGAAGTACCTGCTACAGACATTTCGGCAGTAATATCTGAAACAAGGGAAAAACAAGAAACTGTTCCAGTAAAAAAAACAGAACAATTACAAGCAAAAGTTAAACCAGAATTTAAAAATACAACTGAAGATACAGAAAATACAAGTGAAGAAGTAGATACTACAGATATTTCGGCGGTAATATCTGAAACAAGAAAAAATCTTGACGCTATCCCTATTCAACATCCAGAATTTCCTGTTATAACGAAAAAAGAACAAAGAATTGTTGTCAAAAAAATGCAACTATCTACAAAAGAGCAGAATCGATTAGCTGAACTCGAAGAAAAAATTCCTGAAATAACTGAAGCCATTGCTACACTTGAATCTACAGTTCCTACACGACAAGTAGAAAAGAAGAAAAATGATGCTCCAGACAAATATTTACAATGGAGAGATTCTTCTGATTTTTATGGCCAAGCAACACAAGAAGCACGGTATTTAACTGGAAGACATTTACTGAAAATTGTTGCTGAAAGTAATCAAGCTGACATTGCTATTGCTCTATTAGATAAAGAAGAGACAGAAACTGAAAGAAAAATGGCTCGATTAAATGCAACACTTAAGGAGTTGGCTAATAGATTTGCACCACCAGAGGACGAAGTTGATGATTTTGAAATTATTCTAGCTCCTACCGAGCAACAATTAGCTAAAGTTGGTATTTTGCGAGCTTATGCTTATTTGACAACACAAGTATCATTACCTAATGATATTTTTATCTATGATGGAACTGGAAGTAAAGGTGTTAATATTGCCCAAAAAGCGATTGGTTTACATGAATCATTATTTAAAACCGACTTTAAAGAGATATTAGGAACGTTCGTACATGAAATTGCTCATAATGCCTCAATGAGTCATAATGTAGAATTTATGCACACAATGGAAGCTTTATTTTCAACCATAAATGAAGAACTTTCTAAGATATCTGAAAAATTATTGAATAAAGAAGAATTGTCAGATGATGAGCTGATGATTTTAGAGTTAAAGAGAAAATGGGATACAATCGGATAAAATATCTGGGAACTGAGGATGGAGCTTAGGTATTTTTTCTATTCTTCTTGCTTTTTTTTATAATTTATAGTAATATTTTAAAAGCTTGGATCAACAGGACCAGTTGATGCAGGCAATTAATAATTAAAGGTCTGTTTTTTAATTTTCAATTATCAATTTTAAATTTAAATTTAATAATCAATTAACAATAACCAATTATCAATGTTTTCCATTGATTATTGAATAATTGTAAATTAAATGAAAATTGAGAAATGAAAATTGTAAATTCAAATTTACAAACATATGACAACACAAGATAATAAAGAAAAAAAGAAAAGTGATTTTTGTAAAATTTTGGA
>JAIOTH010000010.1 GCA_021106915.1 bacterium
GTCCTCATCGCTAAATTTATATTGGCCCATCCCTGCCTCCTAAGTTATCTGCTATATGTTGACAACGTGAAATTCCCGCCGTATAGAGTACCTGGTATTCGGAGTTTGGTTGGAGTGGATAGGATTTCTCCCTCCACCCCATTCAGTGCTCTACCCCCAGGCTCCACGACAAGGCCAGTCCTAAAACTGTTTCGAGGAGAACCAGCTATAGCCGAGTTCGATTAGCATTTCACCCCTAACCACAACTCATCCCCTAGTGTTGCACGACTAGTGGGTTCGGACCTCCAGTAGGTATTACCCTACCTTCATCCTGGTCATGGTTAGCTCACTCGGTTTCGGGTCTTATCCATGCTGTCTTTCAATCAAATAGCATGAAAGTTCAAAAGAACTTTTATACTATTTGATTAAATACGCCCTTTCAGACTTGCTTTCGCTTTGCCTTCTCCCTATAACAGGATTAAACAAACAACATAGAATAAACTCGTTGGCTCATTCTTCAATAGGCACGCCGTCATCCACATAAATGCGGACTCCGACTGCTTGTAAGCATGTGGTTTCAAATACTATTTCATCTCCCTCACCGGGATGCTTTTAACCTTTCCCTCACGGTACTAGTTCACTATCGATCATTAAAAGTATTTAGCCTTGGTGCATAGTCACACCAGCTTCAACCAAGATTTCACGGGTCTTGGCCTACTCAAGTAAAAAACCACAGAGCAAATAACCCCTTTTATATACAGGACTTTCACCTTCTTTGGTTAAGTTTTCCAACCTATTCTACTAGGGAAGCTATTTATTTATATACTCTATCTCGGTCTCATAAGTTCCGAACGTAATTTACTAATCTACACCATCTAAGCAACAGCTTATGACCTTTAAAAATAATCTTTTCTAAAAAATAAATTTTCTAAAATTGAAAATCAACACTCAAATGGTTTAGGCTCATCCCTTTTCGTTCGCCACTACTAAGGGAATCGAAATCTTTACGCTAAGAGTTTATAAATAAATTACAAACCTTAGTGTAGAGATTGTATCTTCTTTCTTTTCCTCTGGGTACTAAGATGTTTCAATTCCCCAGGTTATCTTCATTAACCTATGTATTCAGTTAATGATGCTGATAGTTAATTTATCAGCGGGTTACCCCATTCGGAAATCCCCGGGTCAAAGGTTGCTTATCACCTAACCGAGGCTTATCGCAGATTGCTACGTCCTTCATCGTCTTTTAATGTCAAGGCATCCACCACACGCCCTTAAATTGCAATCACTGAAACATAAAACATTTGTTTCGTTCTATATCTATTTTTCAAAGATCAATGCTTATAATATAAGCAATAAACAGTAGTATGCACCGTAGTGCAATAAATTATTTGCCAGAGTACCTGAGCTTATTTGTAAAAATACAAAGGCCTAGAAAACCTCTTAAATAATTTTCTACTACTAATTATTAGTTATATTTTAAGGAACTTTTTTAAAAAATTTAAAACCGCTTTATTAAGCGGTTATCTAAGTTTAAAAAAAATTAGAGTATTAAAATCCGCTCGATATTTTTAATATATTTATTTTTTTTATTATCACTATGTTCAACTTATTTTTTTAAATTATTATATGTGGATAACTTCTATAAGTATATACTATTCTAAAAAAAAGTAAAGGGTTTGTATTAGATGACCACTTGTCGGACACTTGTTTGTATTTTACAGCAAATTGCATAGGAGTTAAATAGTTTAATGTTTGATGAGGTCTAACAAAGTTATACTCAATCAAAAAGTCTTTTAAATTAGTATTAAATACATCTATATTTTCATTAAAATTACCATCAAATAACCATTCATATTTTAAAGTTCTATTAAACCTTTCAATAGAAGGATTATCTTTAGGTGTTCTAGTTCTAGAATAGTATTGAGTTAGTTTTAATTGTTCACCAAGTTGTTTAAAATGTTTTTCAAATTCAGTGCCATTATCTGAATGAATATTAGTAATATTGTTATCTAATAAATAATCAACTCTATTTAAAAAATCTTTAGCTGAATAAGAACTATGATTTTTATACATCCGAGCATAAGCTATTTTAGTAAAATCATCTATCATAGTAATAATATATCTTTTCATACCATTCCAATGAATAACTATAGTATCAAAGTGTAATAGATAGCCTAATACTGGTTTCTTTTTCTTTAGTTCAGTTATTCTTTTCTTTTTGAATGATCTTTGTCTTTTAACCTGTGTTCTAGCATTCTTAACTGGTTTTGGATAAAGCTTGAAGTCTTGAATTATTCTTTGAAATTGCCAACTAGATAACTTTTCTTGATAAGTGCTTTCATATACTTTAGATAGTTCCATCTTACCCCAATACATATGCTCTTTTCTTAACTTAATACTTCTTTGTTCTTCTATAGTATGAATTGTTTCTCTTTGTCTAGTATGTAGTGGTGCTGTAGACTTATCTTCTAAAGTAGATAAATTAGTCTCATCGAATCTATTAAACCAATAGTAAAACACTGACTTATTTAATCCAAAGTGTCTAATTGTTAAAGAAGCATTATGATTAGCTTTAGTATGGTAGTATATTATCCATTTTAATCTTAAATTTGCTTTCTTAGATAGTTTTAATGTCTTAGCTACTCCTTTCCATAGTTCATATTTATTAAAAGGAATATTCAGCTTCTTACAAGCTGATCTATATTGTTCATAAGCCATAGTTTTGAGATACTTTATTAGTTTCATTAATTCCCATTTTAGCACGCTTACTAAAACGAGGGGTGTCTGAAATGTATCTCATCTTTTGCAGGGTTTATTAGCGCCCTTGAATAAAAAATAAAAATATGTATAATAGTATGTATAAATAAAAAAATATTATTTATCAAAATACGCTGAAGTGGCGGAATTGGTATACGCGACGGACTTAAAATCCGTTGGAGGCAACTCTGTGTGGGTTCGATTCCCACCTTCAGCACCATAAACCATTCGCTTTGCTCAAGTTTATGGCACCGCCAAAGCTAGAAGCGAATAAGAACAAACATTTCATTTTCTAAATTATTCTCATAAATTCAGATCTTAGATCTGTTTTTTTGTTTTAATTGCTTTGCAAGAGGTTTCATAATTATGTAGAATTAATATAGATTCTTTCTTTAAAATATAATTAAACAAAATATATGAAATTTAAAAAAATCACTACATTTCTATTGCTAAGCTTATTAGTTATTTCACTTAGTGCTTGTGGTAAAAAAGTAGAAGAAAAAATATCTATAGAAAATATAAGCTATGAAGAAAAAAATCTAGTTGAAAAATATTTACAAAAAAATATTTCTGAACTTTCTTCAAAAAAAGAAACTTTAGGTGGAAAATTTTATCTAACCAATCTAGAATTAAACAATAATTCTGGCTTAATAAAATACGAAGATGGACATATTGAACTACAGGCTAATTTTAATTATCAAATCAAAAATCAAAATGTAAAAATAGATAACTTTCAAATTATAGAAAATAAAAGCCTAATTACCGAAGCTCATTTTAAATGTGATGCTCACGACGATTGCATTCCTAAGCCAAGCTGTCATCCTCGAGAATGTATAAATAAAAAATATCAAAATAATTATGCTCAACCTGAAATCTGCACTATGATGCACGATAATTGTGCTGCTTATCATCAAGACGATTGCCTTTGCCAACAAGGAATTTGTTTTAATGAGAATTTAATGAATCCAGAATGTAACAATTAAATTTACTTATCAAAAAAACAGCTTAAATTAATGAGCTGTTTTTTTATATAAATATATATTATTTATTCTTTATCTCTGGATATTTATCTGGATTCTCTAAATAATAATTAATCCATTTATTATCTTGCTCGCTCCCCACATATTCAATATAAGTTCTTTTTTTAAACGCTCCAAATTTTTTAATTTTCTTTTTCTGATATTTTTCTATATCTTTATTGTTCATTTTTAATACTTTTTTTAAACAATCTATTACTTCTTGAACATCAGCTAACTCTTCTTTTAAATCTTCAATACTACTAATATTATTAAGCTCTTTAGCTTCTTCTATAATTTTTCTAGATAATTCTTTAATATATTCCTTATCATTAAGAACCTTAATTCCATAAGGAATAATATTATAATTACCCATATCGTCAACAATTTTGTCCCGAACTAATTTATTAAATTTAAAATATCTCATTTTTTAAATGTCATTTTATTATAATTACTATACTCATATATTAAAACTAATAATTATATTTTACAAGCAATTATTAAGAATAAAAAAACCACCTCGCTAGAAGTGGTTCTAAAAAAATTATCTAAGATATTTAAATGTCTAATTCAATCGAGTGAGTCATA
>JAIOTH010000126.1 GCA_021106915.1 bacterium
CGCTTGGTACGATTGATCTGCGGGTCCACAGGATCGCGCTTGTCCGGCTAGATGCCGTGGAATCGGTGGACAAGCGTGATCTTTGAAATGGGGTCCCCCTCGAACAGGAAACAGAACAATCGTCCCCGAAATACTAATGAATTATCTTGAAAATTGGAGACAAAATGATAAACAAACAAAAATTCTGATCCGTGCGTGGACTAATACTGCAGTAGATAATATTGTAAGGTGTCTTTTCAAAGAAAACTACAATATTTTGAAATTCGGAAAAGGTGTCATCAGATATGGTAAAGGAACTACTTTAAGTGATAAATATAAAGAAGTTAGATATGATTTTCAAGAAAAGAAATATATAGCAGGGATTAGAAAGAAATATGAACTAAAGCTAAATCAATTAGAATTGAATGAAAAAGAAAAATTGCTTCGAATAAATGATTTTGAATTTAATATAAAATCTTTGGAAAACATAATCTTCGATCTGGAAGGAGAAAAAAACTATTCAATTAAAGAATTAAATTACCAATTAAATTCGAGTGTAAGTAATTTTAAGAATTTAGTTAAACCCATTTTTGAAACAAAAATTTCAAAGTTACAGAAAACAATAGAAGAAAATGAAAAGGAATTAATCAATGTAAAAAGTAAGAAAGAAAATTCAATAAAATTTAGTGAAGAACTCTTTAAAACAATCAAACAATACGAAACTTTTAATTTAAATTTATTAAATCAGATTAATGAATTTAATAAGGAGATTGAAGAATCTCAAAACTTTTTAAATATAACAAATCAATATTTATCGTTCATAAAACAAAATAAATGGAAAAATTCCTTATATTGTATGGGTTTATATGCACCATCTTTCTCAAGTGATCTAAAAAAATATGGATTACAAAAAAAGGATTATAATTATGTTGTTTCATTTAAAAATGATAATGAACAAAAAATATTGGAATTAGAACACAAATTAGAAATTGTTCTTTCCAAAATGGCAAACAATGAAGATTTAAAAGAAAAAGCTAAAAAAATTTATGAAAACAAAGAAAAAGATAAAAATGAATTAATGTTTTTTTCTAAAAATATTTTTCTAATAGAAGAATTCAAACCAGATAAATTTTCTGAAATCGACAATTTTTTTAATATCCCGGAAGTTAAAAAAATTAACAACCAATTATTGAATCTACAAAATATTATTAATGAAAATATTAGCAGATGTAATAAAATCAAACAACAGTTGACCAAGGATATTGTTGAATTTCAAAATCAAATTAATATTGCTAATGCTTCTATTACAAGTCTTAACAATGAATTAAAGTCAATTAGAAATAATATTGCAGTCCTTGAAGCCGAAAAAGCTAAAAAATTAGAAGACATAACGGCTTTAATTTTAAAACGCTATGATGTGATAGCCACAACGATTTTCAAAACTCCAAAAATTTTTAAACTAGTCGATTTCGATCTTACTATTATGGATGAAGCAGGGGCTATTGAAGTTCCTAGTGCTTTAATTCCTATAATTCAATCAAAGAAAACCATTTTACTTGGAGATCATAAACAGCTACCTCCTATCATCAAAGAAGATAAAAAATATATCGGAAATTTTTTAAATGAAAATCCTGAACTGAGACAGAGCATTTTTGAATTACTTTTCAACAAAGTCAACTCTAGAGAAAATTGCACAATGATGCTTAATGAGCAGTATAGAATGCAGAAAAACATTGCTGATTTTGTTAACAAGGTATTTTATGACAATAAATTAAAAACATCTGAAAATATAGTATCTAATTTACAAAGTAATTTTGATGGAGTGATTAATGCAAAAGCACAAATGGTATGGTTTGATCGCGAATATTGGAATGAAAAAGTTGGAACATCATACCAATGCAAACTTGAATTTAATTTAATCAAAAACATTGTTAATAGTTTTAAGAAAGCGTATGGTGATGAAATTGCCAGTGACATTGCAGTAATAACACCATTTAGAGCACAATACAAACTTATAGCAGGAGAATTGCCAGAAATTGAATGCGGTACCGTTCATAAGTTTCAAGGACGAGAGAAAAAGATTATTATTTTTTCACTCGCTGAATATGAAAATTTTGGCCCACTGTTCACTGGAGATAAAGGAAAAATACTATTAAATGTAGCAGTTTCAAGAGCACAACAAAAATTCATAATAATAGGTAGCAAGAACATTAAAAAATATATACCTCATTATCAACAACTTTTTGATCATATTGCTAAAACTGGATATATTGTTAATGATTTATTGAAAGAATATGATCAAGAATATTGCTGCCCGGTTTGTGGTGAAGTCCTCTTATATCAGCGATATGAATTCTGTAGAAAGTGTGGAGAAATAAAAAAGTTGCAGAATATAGATTTCAACGTGAAAAAATCTTATAAATGTAAGGATACTCACATGGTGAGATCTAGTGGAGAAGTTAGAATCGATGACTGGCTTAGTGAAAATAAAATCAAACATACATGTGAGGAAAAATTACCGATTTCTGAACTTTTATACTGTGATTGGTATTTACCTGAATATGATGTATATATTGAATTTTGGGGTTCTGTGCACAAAAAAGACAATAGAGCTCATAGAAGACACAAGGAAAAAATATATAAAAATAATGGATTAAAACTTATCAATATTGAAGATGAAGATTTAATAAACTTAAATGATAGACTAAATCATGAACTTGGATGTTATATAAAAAG
>JAIOTH010000066.1 GCA_021106915.1 bacterium
AATAACGGCCATAGTTAAGCTATTAATAATCAAGGCTAAAATAGCTAAGAACCAAAGGGTATAATTTTTTAATTTGAATTTCCATTTAGCTTTAGGCTGGATATGTTTTTGTTTTATTTTTTTTAAAACATTTTTGGTAATATTGGGTGTCATAAATTTATGTTATATTTATTTTGTTTAATTTTAAATTGTTTTTTAGCTCTATTAATTAAAGTAGCGACAGTACCTTTAGGTTTTTTAAGAATATCTGAAATTTCATTATAGTCTTTATGTTCTAAAAATTTTAAAATCAAAATTTCTCGATATTTAACATCCATTAAAGATAAAATATTAAATATTTGTTTTTTTAATAATTCATTGTCTATTTTTTTTTCGATATTTAAGTCGGTAGTAATGTTGTTGAGAATATTATTTTGGATTTCTATATTTAAATTAGATTTTTCTGGCCGAGCTTTATTTTTTCTAAATTTACTAATTACTTCGTTATGAGTAATTCGATAAATCCAAGAAGAGAATTTTAAATTAGGATCGAAATTATTTAAATTTTGATAAACTTTAATGAAAACATCTTGCAAAATATCTTCAGCATCTTCATGATTAAAATTGGATATTCTTTTAGTATAGTTTAGTAATTTTGTTTCATATTTTTTCATTAAACATAAAAAATATTTCTCATTTTTTAGAGTTAGCTGAACTAATTCAATGTCTGTTTTTTTGTCGCAATTTATCATTAATTTAATTATACATTTATATTAATAGTACGTATATGAATGTTTTTTTCTTTCAAAAATAAAATATAAACATAATACATAAAATAAAAAATCCCATTATTAATTAATGCGACATTTTAATATAAATAATAAAAAATAAATATTATTTATATTAATAATCTTTTATTTCTGAATGCTATTCCTGAAGCAGTTTTTAAATATTTTTCAAAATTTAAGGCAATTTTTTTGTCTTTGAATAATATATATGTAATACATATTTTACCTTTATAATTATAACATCCTTCGTTGCGCGAATTGGCTGTGCCATTCGAAGCGTAGCTATACTAAAATAGTATAAAATAATTTAGTTTGTGCCCATACTTCGCTCTTCGAGCTACGCAGGGCATCCTTCGCTACGCGAAGGATGGTGGACCTGAGGGGATTCGAACCCATGACCCCCTGCTTGCAAAGCAGGTGCTCTAACCAACTGAGCTACAGGCCCACGATACTAAATTTTCTTTCATTTTTTTAGAATATTTTTTGATTTGCCATTCTCTTTTCATAGCTTCAGACTTAGTGTCAAATTTTTCAGAATATATTATTTTAACTGGTCTTCTTGATCTTGTATATTTTGCACCCTCTCCTAAATTGTGCTTCTTTTCTCTAGATTCTAAATTTTGGCAATATCCGGTATAAAGTGAATTATCATTACATCTAGCTATATACGTATAAAACATAGAAAAATTTAGAATCATTATTTTATTTTTCACTTTAAATGTTTTTTATTTTCTATGGCGTGCCATCCGACTTGTCCTCCGAAGCAAATGCGAAGGAGGAAGCGTAGACTATGTTTTTTAATTATTTATAGTCTATTAAACAAGCCCTTCTTCGCATGAAGCTACGAAGGGCATCCTTTTCGCTACGCGAAGGATGGTGGGTCCTATAGGAGTCGAACCTATGACCTTCTCGGTGTAAACGAGACGCTCTAACCAACTGAGCCAAGGACCCATGTAAATAAATTACAAATGACGAATATCTGATTTCAGATAAATTATAAAACCAAATATTAAATAACGAATCAAGCTGGGCTTAACTGGATTTAAGAATGGCGGTGCCATGAACTTGAATTGAGCGAAGCGAGATGAATAGTTCATGGTGCCGAAGGAGGGAGTTGAACCCTCACCCTTATAGTAAGGACAAGCCCCTCAAGCTTGCGTGTCTACCAATTCCACCACTTCGACAGAAGAGTCTACCAACCTGCCCCACATATGAATGAAATTCCGCTTAACGAGATGAAATGAATTGTGCGGGGTTCCACCACTCTGGCTAGAAAAACTGTTATTGAAATGAACTATTTCACAGCAACTTTTTTCAATCTCTTTTTATAATTTTTCAAATAATAAAGCTTTGCTTTTCGAGCTTTAATTATAGTTTTTAATTCTATTTTTTCAATTAGTGGTGAATGGATAGGAAATATTTTTTCAACACCAATTTTACCAGAAATTTTTCGAACAGTAATTGTAGCACCGATTTCTTTACCGTGTTTATGGGCTATAACTGTTCCTTCAAAAATTTGAATTCTTTCTTTTTCTTCGCCTTTGGTATTTTTTTCTTTAATTTTTTCGTGAATTCTAACAACCATACCAGTCTTAATAGTATTTATATCAACTAAAGAAAAATCAAGTTTTTGATTACCTTTTTTCTTTTTCTTAGATTCTAATTTTTTGTCTGATTTTTCTTCTTTCTTTTTTCCAGAGGCGGATTTGCCTGTGGTGGAAATATTTTTTTCTTCTGTCATATATGTTTTATTCTAATAAATAGTATATCAATACTAACTAAAGTTAGGGGTAATGTCAACCCTGTTAAATAAGATTTAGATGAATATTGTAAAATAAATAGATTTTTGGTAGTTTCTACAATAGAAATGAACTTTAAATGTTATTATCTAAATCTTAATTTTATAAATTCTAATTCTTAAAGATGAGGTACATTGTAAATGATTTGTATTTTTATTATTTAGGAAAAAGATAAAATTATCTAACAGGGTCAATAGCCATTACTTAAATTTATTTTTTGAGCCAAATTGAGTTGATCAATAGTGTTAATTCCAATAAATTCTAAATTATCATTAGAAACAGCAGAATTTATTTTAATATTTTGATCATGAGCTAAAGCAATCAAATCCGTTAAATAATATTCATCTTGTTGATTATGATTACTTATTTTTTCTAAATTTTTCCATAACCATTCATCTTTAATACAAAATATGGCTGGATTTACTTCTTTAATTTTTTTTTCTTCTTCGCTAGCATCTTTAAATTCAACAATTTTTAAAAGCTCTTCGTTCTCACCCCTAACAATTCTACCAAATCTTTGATAGCAAGAATTTAGATCAGTAAAATTGTCTAATTTTAAGGTAAGAATAGTAAAAATAGAATCTTTTTTTTGATGAATATCTAAAATATTTTCAATTGTCTTTTGAGAAATGAAGGGAGTGTCACCATATAAGATAAGATGATTTTTATATTTCCCTTTTAATTCTGATTCTGCTTGTTGAACAGCGTGCCCAGTTCCTAATTGTTCTCTTTGCCAAATATAAGAATAATCATTTCCTAACTTTTTGATGACATTTTCACCTTTAAAACCAACTATAATAGAAATATCATGTTCATATTTGATTTTTTTAATATTATTTAAGAGATTTTCAATTAAGCAAGTATCGTTTTTAATTAATGATAAAACTTTAGGAATCTCTTGTTTCATTCTAGTCCCCTTACCACCTGCTAAAATTATTAAACTAGTTTTACTATTTGTTGTCATGGCAATATTTTTTTTCATGGTTTGAGTTTATTTATTATAAAAAATCTTTTAAAAAGATTTTTTAATTAGTTAGGGCTAATTTTAATATAAGTATGGATTTGCTAAGTTAACAAAATATCAACTGTTTCTTCATCTATTAATCCTTTGGTATGTAAGCTTCTTAAAGATTGTTTCATGGTAAGCATTCCTTTGTCAGCGCTAGTTTGCATAACAGTATTAATTTGAGGAGTTTTATTTTGTCTAATAATATTTGAGATTGCTGGCGTATTAATTAAAATTTCTCGAGCAGCAACTAAGCCTCCTCCAATTTTTGGCAAAAGTCTTTGGGCTAGAATTCCGTTTAAGACCATAGAGAATTGCATTCTAATTTGATCTTGTTGGTAGGCAGGGAAAACATCGACAATACGATCAATAACTTGTAAGGCGTTTGGTGTATGTAGAGTCGCTAAAACTAGATGTCCAGTTTCAGCTAAAGTAAGCGTTAAAGCTATACTTTCTAAATCACGCATTTCACCAACCATAATGATATCCGGATCTTGACGTAAGACATGTTTTAAACCAGCAGCAAAAGTTTTCATATCCGAGCCCAATTCTCTTTGAGTTATTATGCTTTGTGATTTTGGGAATAAATATTCAATTGGATCTTCTAAAGTTACAATAGAAACTTTTTTATTTTCATTAATATAATTAATCATGGAGGCTAAGGTAGTTGATTTTCCGCTTCCAGTTGGTCCAGTCACTAGAATTAAACCTTGTTTTTGCTGAATCATTTCTTTGACAATATCTTCTAAGCCAATATCCTCCATTTTAGGAACGTTTTTATTAATTATTCGAGCAACTAAAGAAATATTTCCTCTTTCCCAACATAAGTTAACTCTAAATCTGCCTAAGTCATTTATTTCATAAGATAAATCTAGGTCTTTCTCTTCATAAAACTTATTTTTTTGTTCAGCATTTAAAATGTCCCCTATTATTTTTTTTATAGCAGTTGAAGACATTTCCGGTAGATTTTTTAAAATTTCTATCTGAGTGTTAATTCGTAAAGTCGGTCGATGATTAGCTACTAAGTGAAGATCAGAGGCTTTTTTTTCAATGGCAATTTCTAAAAGTTTATTGATTTCCATATAATTGGTTAAAAGTATAAAGTTACCTTGCCTACCGGCAGGCAGGAAAGTTGCAAGTTAATGCTAATATACTAATTCTACTAATTATTCAAACTTTATACAAACTGCTTAATTCAGAATTATTGATATTAAAAATTTATTTGAAATTAAAAATTAAACCTTAAATCAAAATTAATAATTGATAATTCATCATTTATATTATGGGTAAATACCCATAAAGTATTATCCTTTTTTCTTATCAATTAAAAATTTTACAATAGAAACTGTTGATTTATGCTTTTGAGGAGGGTACCAATCTTGGAATTTTATTAAGGGATATTTTTGATGTTTTTGAAAAATATATTTTTCGTTTTTATTCCAATTAGTAATTACTTTTTTAGGATGAGAAAAGTCTATTTTTTGTTCGTAGTCAATTAGAGTTCGATTTAAATATAAAAATCCATCTGGAAATTTTTTAGAAATTCGTAAGGTAAACTCCCAGTCTTCCCAAAAGTCCATTTTTTCGTCCCATTTGCCAACTTTTTTAATGATTTCTTTTTTATGGACTAAGGTATTGGTATCAATTAAAATTTTTCTTTGCCATAACCTTTTTAAGTCAAAGTATTTGCCGTGATTTGTTGTTTCATCCCTTAAAATATCTTCCTTGCCCTGAGCATCAATTATTTTTAAGCGATAATTTTTTTTAGCAAAGATGATTACTTTTTCAGGAAATTTAGTAAAAGCCTTTAAATATGATTCCAAAAAATCTTTATGCCATTCATTGTCGCTATCTAAATAAGCGATATATTTTCCTTGGGATTTTTTAAGAGCATAATTACGAGCATGAGATGCTCCTTTGTTTTTAGGTAATTTAAAGTATTTAAGACGGGGATCACTATATATTTCAATTAATTCTTTGGTTTTATCAGTAGAAGCGTCGTCGACTATAATTAATTCAAAAAAAGGATAGGTTTGACTTAAAACCGAGTTAATAGCTCGCCATAATAAATGGCATCTATTATAAGTGGGTATTATTATTGAAAATAGAGTGTTTTTTTCCATAAGATCTCTTACAAAATAATCTTTCTATTACGATTTAATATTTCTGGCTACAAATTATTTAAAATTCGTAGCTTATATTCTACATATTACTACTCGTTTTTCATAATTTTCGCTTAAAAATATTTAAATCTCACTACGAAAATTATTCCGCAAGAGATCTATGAATTAATAATATACTATTAAAAATTAAAACACAATGCTAATTATAAAAATATTTATCAACAGTTGAGTTGGTAAACTGTTGATAACTTATTAGTGGCTAATAACTATTACCTATTTATCCACAGGTTTATGAACAACATGTGAATAACTTTTGACGGATCTGTCAAAATTATTTTTAATTAAGGGTGTAAAGCTATTTTTTGGCTTGAATAAAGCGTTATTGGGTATTGACTTTTTTATTTAGCTATGCTATAATTATATCAGAACATTAAAAAAATGTTTTTCTAAACAGCCTTTTTTAGATCTTTATCTACAAAAAGAAACAAAAACAAAAAAATA
>JAIOTH010000099.1 GCA_021106915.1 bacterium
GAGGAAGGAATAGCAGCAGTAGAGAAAGATGATAAATGGGGGTTTATTGATAAATCTGGAAAATTAGTAATTGAATATCAATTTGATTTTGCAACAGGCTTCGAGGAAGGATTATCAGTAGTTCACAAAGATAATAAAAGGGGATTTATTGATAAATCGGGAAATATAGTTATTGGCTATCATTATGATATAGCAGGGGGATTTAAGGAGGGGTTAGCTGAGGTTGAAAATTTTAATGCAATAGGATTTATTGATAAATCAGGAAATTTAGTAATTGACTATCAATTTCGTTATTCATGGGGATTTAAAGAAGGATTAGCACCAGTTAGGGGATATGATAAATGGGGATATATTGATAAATCAGGAAATTTAGTAATTGACTATCAATTTAGATGGGCGCGAAATTTTTCAAAGGGACTAGCAGCAGTTTTGAAAGATGATAAATGGGGGTTTATTGATAAATTAGGAAATTTAATAATAGACTATCAATTTGATTTTGCGGATAGTTTTCAAGAAGGATTAGCAGCAGTTAAAAATAATGACAAAATGGGATTTATTGATAAATCAGGAAATTTAATAATAGACTATCAATTTGATTTGACAAATGGCTTCGAGGAAGGATTAGCAGCAGTAGAGAAAGATGATAAATGGGGATTTATTGATAAATCTGGAAAAATAGTAATTGAATCTCAATTTGAATCTGCAATTAATTTTCATGAGGGATTAGCAGCAGTTAAAAAAGATAATAAATGGGGGTTTATTAATGTAATCTCACCCAAAGAATTAATAAATGATTATATTAATGAAAATCTATTTCAATGGCAACAAAAAGGGAAATTTGAAAAGATTGATGATTTTTTAGTTAGGGTTAATGAAGAAACAAGAGTTAATAAAATCAAAATTTTTGCAGAGGAAGCTACAAACAATGTGGCTTATGAATATTGTGATTGGAGTAATGTTTTAGCTGAATACGATGCTGAGAATGAAACCTTTAAATTAAAAGTCGAACGGCTGTATCCCATCTATCTTTATGTACCAATAAAGGAAGCACCTGATTTTGACGCAAATCTTCATAATTTAGTTTTTTCAGATCAGAAATATCTTCTAACAGAGGATAATAAATTTGCTGTAACCTATATGAAAATTATGAATCCATCAAATTCAAAAATATATGTTTATGATTATGAAAGTGATCACGAATTTAACCTAACCCAGGTTGAATTAGATTTTGAACCAATAGATATTGCTTTACAAACGACCAATATTAAAAAACCTAAGGAAAAAACCACTGTAATTGATTTAGGTAAATCAGATATTGATATTAATATTCCAACAACTTCCCAAATAAACAACAACTCGTTTGCAGTTATCATTGGCAATGAAAATTATAGTGATGAGATCCAAGTTGAATATGCTTTAAATGATGCCGGGACTTTTTATGAGTATGCTAATAAAACATTGGGTATTCCTGAAAAACAGATTCACTTGGTTGAAGATGCAACATATATTGAAATGCTAAACGAAATAGAATGGTTAAACGAGATAGCGGAATCATTTGGAAATGATGCAAAACTCATTTTTTATTATGCAGGACATGGAGTGCCTGAAGATATAAGTAGAAGTGCATATTTACTTCCTGCTAATGGAAGATCATCTCGTACATCAACGGCAATTAAAGTCGATGATCTTATAAAAGATTTAACTGAATATTCAACAAGTCAGGTATCAATCTTTTTAGATGCTTGTTTTAGCGGTGCTGCTAGATCAGGTATGATTGCTTCTGGGCGTAGTGTCAAAGTAAAACCAAAAGAAAATATATTAAGTGGTAATGTTATAATCTTTTCTGCGACTACAGGAGATGAAACGGCACATCCATATATAGAAAAGCAACATGGTTTATTTACTTATTTTCTTTTGAAAAAACTACAAGAAACAAAAGGTGATGTTACTTTTTATTCACTTCAGAATTATATTTTTACTAACGTTAACAGGACAAGTGTGATTGACGGTAATGAACAAAATCCTAACATTAAAGTAAGCCCTGTAGTTTCTGATAAATGGAAGAATTGGAAATTAAAATAATAGAAGAAGTTTTAAATCCAAGCTAAATAACATAACATGTTCTTATAGGAGCAGCCGCTCATACCATATCTTCGCTTACCCACCGCCAACCGCAACCAAAGCTGTCAGCTATAAGTCAGTATTATGTTAAATAGCCATACAACTTGCTGATACTTGAAAAACTATCCACTCCCTTCCCCCAAAAAAAACATCTTCATCATCCCCTTCCCTTTTACATTTATGGGATTTCGTTCAATGAAATTAAATTTACCTTTCACTATATTGTAGGTCAGTTCTGATACGTTTATTCTCATTTAATATATTCAATAATAATTTATCAGATTTTTCTTTTTCCTTATCAAGAAGGATAATGTCATAGTTTTCCGATTCAACCCATTCCAGCGCCTCTCTCCCACTGGTGGCCACGGCTATTTCGTAATCATTCTCACGAAGTGTGTTCCCAAGTACCTGGATGTTTTTTAAATTATCATCAACGATTAATGTTGGCAGGTAATTTATGACTAAACCTATTCTTTAAGAAATTGATAATG
>JAIOTH010000151.1 GCA_021106915.1 bacterium
ATCAAATTTTTTGATGTTTCTAAAATAAAATCCAAGATTAAAATTATTGAATTTGAAATGAACGAACCTAATTTTTGGAACGATCACCAAAAGGCTAGTCAAAAATCTCAAAAATTAAAAAATCTTCAAAATAGTTTAAAAAATTGGCAAAAAATAAATCAAGATACTAAAGATCTTTTAGAAATAGCTAAGCTAGATAAAGAAGAGCGAAATGTAAATTTATTAGCTGAAATTACTGATAAATATTATCAACTCGAAAAAAAATTCAAAAAACAAGAAATCACTTTATTTTTTAAAAACAAATATGATTCTCATAATGCTATTATGACTATTTTTGCTGGTGCTGGTGGAACTGAATCCCAAGATTGGGTAGCAATGTTATTGAGGATGTATTTAAGATTTTTTGAAAAAATGAATTGGAAAGCTAAAATTATTGATGAATCTAAAGGAGATGAAGCTGGCTATAAAAGTGTTACTTTAGAAATAACTGGCAATTTTATTTATGGCTACCTTAAAATAGAAGACGGAGTACATAGACTAGTCAGATTATCACCATTTGATGCCGACCATGCTCGTCATACATCATTCGCGATGGTAGAAATTTTTCCAGAAATAGCCGAAAATGAAATAAAAATTAATAATGATGACTTAAAAATTGATGTTTTTCGAGCCTCTGGAAAAGGTGGACAAGGTGTTAATACCACTGATTCGGCAGTTAGAATTACTCACTTACCTACCAATATTGTAGTCACTTGCCAAAATGAAAGATCACAATTACAAAATAAAGCTCAAGCTTTAAAATATCTTCAAGCTAAGTTAACTAAATACAATGACGAACAATCTGAAGAAGAGCGACGAAAAATCCAGGGTGAAGTCAAAGAAGCTGCTTGGGGTAATCAAATCCGTTCTTATATTCTCCATCCTTATAAAATGATTAAAGACTTAAGAAGTAGATATGAAACTGATCAAGTTGACAAAGTACTTGATGGAAATTTATTAGAATTTATCGAAAGTGTATTGAGGATAAAAAATGGATAGTATTAAAAAAATAAAATTAGAAAAAAATTTTAGCCGGATGTTTTGGATTCAGGCATTTTTGAATATCAGAATGATCAGTATTGTTAGTACATTATTTTTCTTACATCGTAATCTAAATCTATCTCAAATATTTTATCTAACAATCATCTGGGCTATCACAAATCTACTTTTTGAAATACCATCCAGTTATTTAGCTGATAAATTAGGAAGAAAAAAAACAATTATTTTAGGAATCATATTCGCTTTATTATTTTGGGTGCTATTAATATCTGCCCATAGCTTTTTAATATTTACTATTGCTCTATTTTTTGCAGCACTACAATTTACATGCTTTTCAGGAACTACTGACGCCCTAATTTATGATACTAACAAAGAATTAGGTAAAGAGTCTAATAGTTTAAAAAAAACTAGGCAATTTTTATTCTGCTGGACTTTAATTTAAAATCATTGCCCTTATAATTGGTTTTTTAATTGCCAAAGTTTTACAAGAATCACAATTTATCATTATTATATTAATCGATTTAGCTGTCACATTTACTGCCTTAATTATCGCCTTAAACTTAACAGAAGCAAATCATTATATGGATGTAGAAGAACAAGAAGCAAATATTATTAAAGACGCCTTTAAATTAATAAAAAAAGACTGGCAATTTATAAAAGCTATTTTAAGTCGAGTAATAATATTTATTTCTATTTTTATTATCTGGAGATTTCATCAAAAATTTTTTATTGACATTGGTATATCAATTATTGCTTTAGGAATCATTGCCTCTGGTGTTAACTTGGTAATTTTCATATTCAATCAAAATATAATAAAATTTGTAAATTCAAAAAATTTAACCAAAAAAATAAATACCTTGAATTATTTTGTAACATTTTTTTTGGCTATACTTGTAATTAGTATATTTATATTTCCCAACAAATATTGGCTTCTTATTTTATATGGTTTAGCTACTGCTACTGAAGTAATGCGTTGGTCTCTATATTCTGAATTATATAATAAAAAAAGTTTTTCTTTTAATCGAGCTACAACACTGTCTTTATCAAATTTTTTAAAAAGCATTATAGACATTCCCTTGTTATTTATAGTATCTGTATTAATAGGCATCAATATAATTTATCCGTTTATATTCTCATTAATATTAGCTATTATAGTAATAATATTTTTTCGAATCCCAAAAAAAATGAAAAATGCTTAACCCTGATTAAATAAGATTGAAAATTATTTAATGATAATTTTTATCTTTTATATTATAAAAATTGGATAATCTTGTATTTGAATCTTAATTTTATCCCTTGAAGGATAAAATTATCTAACAGGGTTGATTTATTTTTAAAAAGGAATAAGATATCAATAGGTCGCAATGTTTATCTGTTTTGGAATTTAAATTCCATTTCAAATGAAGGCGATTTTTTTGTTTTATGAAAAACTCCACTCGCAATTTAATCATCGGCATTTTATTTATTATTGGCTTAATAATTGCCAATGCTCTTGGAATACTCGATAATATTGATCAAAATGATGAATCTCAAATTTGGTTTTATAATTCCCAAGGTTTTGAATTTAAAAATCATCCTAAATACACTTACCAAGGAATTATAATTTCCCCACCAGATGTTAGAATTGACCATCAAAAAATTAAAATAAAAACCACTCAATTATTAAAACCCATCAATAAAAAAATCTCTGGCAATGTTCTAGTGAAAACTCAACTATACCCTTCCTATCAATATGGAGATCAAATTGAAATTACCAGCTTTTTAATTCAACCTGAAGCAATAGAAGATTTTAAATATGATAAATATCTAGCTAAGGATAAAATTTATTCCTTGGGCTATGGAGCTAGAGTTAGATTAATTAATCAAGATAAAACGAATCAAACTGAGCTCAATCAACTCGATAAATTCAAAAATCTGATCTTACAAACTGTCTACAATCTCAGACAAAATATTTCTGATCAAATTAATAAAATTTGGCCCGAACCAACAGCTTCTTTTGTGAATAGCATCTTACTCGGTTATAAACGAGCGATGTCTGAAGACATAAAAGAAGAATTCAGACGTGCTGGAGTTTCTCATATCATTGTCATTTCTGGTTTACATATAACTTTAATTACCATTCTACTCTCCAAAATACTTTATTCTTTAAATATTAATCGTAAAAAACAATTACCCATAATTTTAATAATCCTCACAATCTTTGCTTTGCTTTCTGGATTTTCGGCTTCAACTATTAGAGCTAGTATTATGGGCTTAATCGTACTTTTCAGTCAAAATATCGGTCGTCATATTCAAAAACATTTAATTTTACTTTATACAGCTATAATTATTCTTTTAATGAATCCTTTACTCTTATTTTATGACCTTGGTTTTCAATTAAGTTTCTTAGCTACTATTGGTTTAATTTATTTATCCCCCATATTCAAAAAACTATTCAAATTTTTACCAAACAAAATGGAAATTCAAAGTACTTTTGTCTCTAGTTTTTCAGCAATTATTATGACTTTACCTTTAACAATTTACCAATTTAAAACAATCTCTTTATTAGCTCCAATTGCAAATTTATTTATCTTACCTCTAATTCCTATTCTAATGCTTTTTGGTTTTATAAATATTTTAATCTCTTATTTATTTTTTCCTTTGGCTAAATATTTCGGATTTATTGAATATATTTTATCTAAAATTTTATTTTTAATTGTTAAATTAATATCTAGCTTAAAATTTTCTAGCCTGGGTGTTAATAATTTTAATTCTACTTCTTTAATAATTTCTTACGCTTTAATCATAATAATTTTTATTTATGTTCAAAAACAAAAAAACCAAAATCTTAATTAGTATTTTAATTATTGTTTTATTAAGTTTTTATTATATTTATGAAGATTCTTCTAATTTTTTACGAGTTTGTTTCTTTGATGTTGGTCAAGGAGATTCTATTTTAATCAAAAGTCCCAAGGGAAAAAATATTCTAATTGATGGCGGACCAAGTGCTGATTTAATTCAAAAATTAGGCAATAAACATTCTTACCAAAATCACCAAATTGATATTTTAATCTTAACTCATGCCCATGCCGATCATTATTTTGGTTTAATTGAAGTTATCAAAAGATATAATATTAAATTAGTTCTCTGGTCTGGAATTGATGCCCATAATTCTAGTTATCTACATTTTAAAAAATTAATTGAAAATTTAAATACTAAAATAGCTATTTTAGGACAAGAGTATTTAATTGAAAAAAATTTAAAAATAAAAATATTATATCCCCTTCATTATTTAGAAGAAGGAGATACGGATCTAAATAATACTTCTATTTCTTTAATTCTAAGTCATCAAAATATTGATTTCTTTTTAGCTGGCGATTTAACTTGCGAGGGAGAAGAGGAGATTATTAAACAAAATATCAATATTAAATCCGAAATATTTAAAGCCAATCATCATGGCTCTCGTTGGTCAAATTGTAATTATTTTTTGGACAAAGTAAAACCAGAATTAGCAATTATTCAATCTGGAATTGATAATAGCTTTGGACATCCTCATCAAGAAACTTTAGACAGATTAGAGGAGAGGAATATTGAAATTTTACGCAATGATGAGCTTGGTAATATTTGGATTTACAGTGATGGAGGGAAATATTGGATTTACCCCGTTAAATAAACCATTTCTATTATATTTAATGGGGTAAAAAAATAGAGTCTAACCCGAAAGTTAGACTCAAAATATAATTCACTACTTATTCAAAAACTCTTTTACCTCCATTTTTTATTTTTTCGTATTCATTAACTAAGAATACAATCCGATCACTCGACAATTTAGTAAATTCTTCCGGTTTTACCAAGTTACAAAGAATCATGTCTTTCATAACCATCCGAACCACCGATTCATTTCGACATCTTTTAGATAAAAAATTCCAAAGACAATCTGGTTTTGGCTTTTTATTATTACAGTCTTCTTCTGAATAACAAGGAGTTTCTCTCTCCTTTCTAGAAGACAACCACCAGTTTGGTAAATCAATTGGAAAAATATATATTTCCCTATTGTTTACTTTATTCGTATAATCCATCAACGCAACAATGATATCTGCCATTGTCATTTGTTTGTAATTAATTGAATCACTTAAGCAATTTAATCGTTTCATATCCTTTAATATAGCATCAATAACTTCAGCATCATTAATACTCATAAAAGATATTGCTTCCG
>JAIOTH010000071.1 GCA_021106915.1 bacterium
AGTCCCTTTCTCCTGTCTAGCTTGCCTACCGGCAGACAGGGAGAAAGGGAGACAGGGATAGAGGTAGTTATTATAACAAATGTACGTCTTCTATTTCACTAACTCTTCCTCTAAGAACCAAATCTTCTATATTGTAAGTTCCCATTTTCGGTGCATCTAGATATCCTTCCATTGCTGCTTCAGCCAGCCAGCCAGAGTCCAACCAATCAAATAACCATTCATCAACATATTCTGGATCTTCACTATCAATTCCAGCACCAATAGCCAATAGCCAATCACGGATATAGCGTTCTTGAGAACCAACTGGTTCGGACATAATTATTGGTAGACCTAGACCACTATAAAAAGTTAATTCTGAAGGTTTGGTCCATAAAATATCGGTCACTCTCAAAGCTTGATTAAAAATTTTAAAATATTCTATTTTATTTTCGTGATAAATTATATTAATATTTCTACATCGAGATAATCCACATTCAATTAAAGTATTCTTAAAATAAAGATAAACATCATTTCGAGAACCTGCTACTAAATTTAAAATTAATTCATTTTTCTTTAAACGCTTAGTCAGTTTTTTTAATAAAGTGTAACCAATTTCTCTCTGAGCTCCTGCTCCACCAACAGCAAAAGTAATTGTTAAAGGATGTTTATTTTTTTTAATTTCTTTAATAGGACAAAGATAATCCTCTATTAACTCAGAATATTTTTTCCTATAAATTCCTTGGGGATCTAAATTATAAATTCTAGATTTTAAATCATGCTTTAATATTTTTTGATTTCTTCCACCAATATTTTCCTTTGGCAAGGGAAAACCAGTAATAAAAATATTTTTTGATTTAACACCATATAACTTTAATCTTTCTCGAACTCTTTTATTAGGAGCTAAATACCTTATTCTGCTATTCTGAGCATCCCTAGAAGCCCAAGCTCGAGCTACATCAGCATCACAAACCACACAATAGATATCTCCTTGATAATTGTTATATTCCGCTGAATAAGCTGGAGCAAAAAAAGTTGTTAAATATGGCAAAGGATCTTTATTTAACTCTTCTATTAAATTTTTTCCCAAACCTTTCTCAACTTGTTTATAAAACCATTTTTGTTGAGGAGAATTTTTACTTAAATCGCGACGAGGATAAAAAGGTTCTATTTTTTGATAATGATCCATAATAGCAAAAGCTAATTTACCAATTATCAAAGAATTTTTAAATCGAGAAATTATTTCATACCATTTCCGACCACCATTCCAAGATTTTTCCTCCCATCTGCTTATTCCTTTGTATTGATTCGCATTAATAACCCCTCCCTCAGCATTAGCAATTAGAGGATAAGAAGCTCTTTGATGACCATAGCCCATGTCCACTGAAACTACATACATCTTTTTGTTTTGCCTGCTTCGCTGAGGCGAATGCGAGACGAATTTTTTTGTCATATTTACTATTATCTAGATATTATATAAGTATTATAACATAAAAAAATAATTCTACCTTTTTTATTTTAAGTAATTATTGTTATAATAAATCTATTATCTAATTAAAAAATAATAATAAAAATATGAATTTCCCATTTCTTAATAATCTTAAAAACGAAGACAAAGATCAAGCTATTAAACATTTGATATCAAATAGCATGCCTTCTCATGATTTTTTTATCTTAATTTCTCTCTCAATTTTATTAGCTACTTTAGGATTATTAATTAATAATATCACTATTATTATAGGTAGCATGCTAGTTACCCCTTTAATATATCCTCTTCTAAGCTTATCTCTAGGAATGAGTATTTTAGATTTTAAATTAATTATTAAATCTCTTTATACAATTATTAAGTCAGTGGCTATTGGAATTATCTTAGCTACTATTATTACCATTATTTTAGGAGATGGAAAAAATTATTTATTGAACCCCTTAATTAACCAAACTGAAATTAATTTTCTAATTTATTTTATTATCGCTTTAATATCTGGCTTTGCAGCTTCTTTTTCTATGATTAAACCAAAGCTAAATGAAAGATTAACCGGAGTAGCCATTTCCGTAGCTTTAATACCTCCAATTAGTATTATCGGAATTGGTATGGCTCAATTAAATTGGGAAACTATTAGATCTTCTCTAATAATTTTATCTCTAAATATAATCGGCATTGTCTTATCCTCAACAGTCACTTTTATTTCCATGAAATTAAATAAACATAAATCTACTACTGCTAAAGCTATTAAAAAAGAAGAAAAAATAATAGAAAAAGAGTCTTAAAAGACCCTTTCTTAAAATAGAAATTTTAAAATAATTAATCTGCTGCTCGAAAAACTTCTTCAATAGTGGTAATTCCATCTTTGGCTTTTAAAAGACCATCTTGCAACATAGTAATCATTCCATTTTCTTGAGCTAAACTTTGAATTATATATTCCGAGACCTTATTATCTAAAATAGTTTTTTCTATTTCCTGAGACATAATTAAAATTTCATAAATTCCTATCCTACCTTTATATCCTAAACCATGACAATGTTGACAACCTTCACCTTTATAAAATTTTAAATTATTCAATTCTTCATCTGTTAACTTTGATCCTGAATTATCAGGAATAGATCCTAAAATATTTAAAACCTGAGTCATAATTTCGTTATCAATAGCGACTTCTTTTTTACAATGTTTACAAACTTTCCTCACTAATCTTTGACCAATAATTGCATTTAAAGACGGTGATAATAAAAATCCCTTTACTCCCATAGCTAAAAAACGTGGAATAGCAGCAGCAGCCGAATTAGTATGTAAAGTTGAAATAACTAAATGTCCAGTTAAAGCAGCATTAATAGCTGTGTCCGCTGTCTCTAAATCCCTAATTTCACCAACCATTACTATATCTGGATCTTGCCTTAAAATAGATTTTAAACCAGAAGCAAAATTATAATCCTTGTCTTTTTTAATTTGGGATTGATTAATTCCTTCCAATTTATATTCAATTGGATCTTCTAAGGTAATTATTTTATTCTCTGGGGAATTTAATTTTCTTAAAATTCCATAAAGAGTAGTAGTTTTACCACTACCAGTTGGTCCCGTAGTGATAATCATTCCATTTGGTCTCTTAATTTGTTTTTCTAAATCAACAAAAGAACGCCCTTTAATACCTAAACTATCAAATCCCATACTGGCCTGAGTAGCTTTTAAAAGACGCATAACTACGCTCTCTCCAAAACTAGTAGGAATAGTCGAAACTCGAACATCAACTTCTTCTCCTTTTAAATGAATAGTAAAACGACCATCTTGAGGCTTATCTGTTATATTTATTTTCAAACCTGAAATTAATTTAATTCTTGATACTATTTTAGACCAAGAATTAGATTCTAAAGAAGCAACTAAATTTAATACACCATCAATTCGATATCTTATTTTCACTCCATCTTGCTGAGCCTCAATATGAATATCAGAAGCATTCACCTGAATAGCAGTAGATATGATTGCTACAATTTTGTCAGAAGTATCTAAACCTTTTATTATTTTCTCTATTTTAGAAAAAGATAAATCTTCTTGTTTATATTTTTCTATATCATCTTTAGTAACTTTAACGCCTGTCTTTTTTTCTCTAATTTTTGGTAAACTAGCATAAAAACCAAAAGCATAATCAAAACTTTTTTGAGAAATAAAATAAAGATCTACCTTTTTACCTTCTGCTTTAATTTTTTCGATAAAATTATTAACTTCCTCATTATCAATATCAGTAGTAGCTAATTTTGCACTTTTTTCTAACAAAGCAAAACAAACTAATTTCATTTCTTGGGCTTCTTTATCATTAATCAAAGATATAGCTTCTTGAGAAATAGGAAAACCTTTTAAAGCTATATATTCCAAACCCAAATCAGCAGCTTTTTGTTGAGCCTCTTTTTCCAATCTATCTTCTTTAATGTCAGTAAGCTTTTTATTCAATTGAATTGCTGAACTATTTTCTTTTTCTTTATCAACTAATAAATCGTCTATACTTTGCGTCATAATAATTGAAATATGTAATTTAAGTAGTAAAATTATTAAAAGATAAGTCTATTTTTTCTTTGGTCTTCCTATTCTTCTTTTTCTAATAATAGTTTTTTCTATCTTATTAATATCCGCTGAATTAGAAATTTGATTATTAGTCTTAGTGTAATTACTTAAGGAGGCTACTATTCTCACTATTTTACTATATCTTTTTCCAGAAACTATTCGATCGAAGAGCAAGGTCCAAGATACGGTTTGAAAAACTGCCAAGCCTGATCCAGCTAAAAGATAAATAATCAAAATTGGTAAAACTTTAAACATTATCAAGCCTAAAGAAAAATTACTAAGAGCATAATAAGTTAAAATATCAATTCTAGAAAAAGGACCAACTATTATTATAGTTAAAAATCCAACTATTAATCCTACTATTAAATTTATTAATAATAGAGCTATGGTCATCTCTAAACTAATTAACCAATTAGTTTTGAACAAAATCCAAGCCTTGGCCATTGATTCCCAAAATTTTTCTCCCTTAATAATTACAAAATTGATAGCATATCTCATAACAAAAGAAAATATTACAGCAATTGGTAAAAATATTAACCAAACAACTAAACCAATCCAAAAACGAGAGTAACCTGCAAATTTAATTATAAAAATAAGCAAAGGAATTGAAATGAACACTACTACTAAACTAATAAAAAATTTAGTAAGAATATTTAAACCTAAAACGCTTAAAAAATGCTCCTTAGAATCATTAAGAACTGTCTTAAAATTAATATTCTTTTTCTTATTGTTAAAAATATAATCTGTAGATTTAATAATTGCAATCTGTGATATGATAATTGTCCAAATTGCCAACAAAAATATTATTAAACCAGATAAAAAGTATAATAATCTTGGAATAATATTACTTAAATTTATATCACCATAAAAAGCCAGTAAAGGAAAAAAATCTCTAACCACTTCTGGTAAAGCTGAGCCCACAAAATCTTCTACTGAATATAATGTCTTAAAAAAGATTTGCATCTCCCCACCGTTTCCTAGCCAAAGAGCAAAAACTCCAAAAATCCATAAAAATTTATATTTTCTAGTAATCTCCCAAGCTTTTTTTAATATTACTCTGTATAAAGGTTCCATAAGTTTGTTTTTACCCCCACACCTAATTTAAATTAAGTATAAGAATTTTTTGTTATTTATTATTTAATCTTTAACCCACATCTTTCCCTAAAAATAAATAGGTGAGGGGGTTTATTTTTTAAATTTATTTTTATCGAGTCAAACTAGATTTTTATTTAAACTAGCAATCGACCACATCAATATGGTCTATATTTATTATACTAAAAAATTAGTTAAATAACAAAGTCCCTACTCTAATAAGTAGGGACTTTTTATTTTAAATCTAAAAATTTATTACGCCTTCTTTTTACCAATTAATTTTTCAAACTCATCCTTTTCAATAGTTTCTTTTTCTAATAAAGTATTAGCAATCTTGTCTAATTTTTCTCTATTTTCATTAATAACATCTTTAGCTTTTTGATGACACTTACCTATTAAATCGTTAACCTCGGCATCTATTTTCTCAGCAACACCTTCACTATAATCACGATCTTCGTGAACCTCTTTACCTAAAAAAACAGCTCCGTGATTTCTACCAAAAGTTCGATAACCCAAATTTTCATTCATCCCAAATTTAGTAATAATTTGTTTAGCTAAAGAAGTAATTCTTTTTAAATCTGAAGAAGCTCCACTGGTTATTTCTTTAAAAACTATTTTCTCAGATACTAAACCACCCAGCATCATGGAAATTTGATCTAAAAATTCTGACTTAGAATTAAGATACTTATCTCTTTCTGGAAGATTCATGGTATAACCAGCTGCTCGTCCCCGAGAAATTATAGAAACCTTATGGATTGGATCACAATTTGGTAATAAATGCCCAATTAAAGCATGGCCTGCTTCATGATAAGCAGTAATTTTTTTCTCTTTATCAGTTAAAACATGACTTTTTCTCTCTGGACCTAACATTACTTTTTCAATGCTATTTAAAATATTTTTTTGACTAATTCTTCTTTTATCTTTACCAGCTGCTAAAATAGCTGCTTCATTTAAAACATTTCTTAAATCCGCACCAGAAAATCCAGGAGTTCTTTGAGCTACCAATTTTAAATCAACTTCCTTTTCCAAGGGCTTATTCTGAGCATGTACTTTTAAAATAGCTGCTCTATCTTTAATATCTGGCATATCAATAATAATTTGACGATCAAAACGACCTGGTCTTAAAAGCGCTGGATCTAAAACATCAGGACGATTAGTAGCAGCCACAACAATAATATTTGTTTGATTATCAAAACCATCCATCTCTACTAATATTTGATTCAAAGTCTGTTCCCTTTCATCATGTGAACCACCTAAACCAGTTCCTCTTTGCCGACCTACAGCATCAATCTCATCAATAAAAACAATACAAGGAGAAACTTTTTTAGCTTTCTTGAATAAATCTCTTACTCGAGAAGCTCCTACTCCTACAAACATCTCTACAAATTCTGAACCAGAAATATGAAAAAAAGGCACTTCTGCTTCTCCAGAAATAGCTCGAGCTAATAAAGTTTTTCCAGTCCCTGGAGGACCTAATAATAAAACTCCCTTAGGAATTTCTGCTCCTAATTTAGTAAATTTTTGAGGATTTTGTAAAAAATCAACTACTTCTTTTAATTCTTCTTTAGCTTCTACTGAACCAGCCACATCACTAAACTTAACTTTCTTTTTTTTATCAGCTTCTTTAGCGCCTGACTCACCAAAACTTAGAGCCTTGGTATTTGCTCCTTGAACCTTTTTGAACATAAACCAAATAAATACACCAATAAAAAGAAAAGGTATTATAAATGGTAATACGTTCATCAAGATAAAATTAAATCCAGATTCCTCTTCAATCAATATATCTACTTTGCTTAATTTATCTTTTTCAACACCTAAATTTACTAAAGTTTGTGTAATAGATTCTCCACTCTCTTTTCTAGTTTCCTTAACTTCTTCATTATAAAGAGTAATTTCTATTTTTTCACCTATTATTTCTATTTTCTGCACTTCTTCATTCTCTATTTTTCGAGAAAGTTCAGCTAAAGATATTTTTTCATCACTAGGATTATCTGTATTAAAAAAACTAAATAAACCTGCTATTGAAACAATTACTATAAAAAATATAATAAAATTTTTAAATATGTTTTTCATCCCATTAGATAATTATTTCTTAATTAAGAATTTAATTTTTTACCAAAATTAAATTTAAACACTAAAGATAAATCCCATTAATCTTATATCTAATGGGATAAATATACTAATATTATACTAGTCTACTTGCCAATAAGCAAATATTATACTAATTAAAATTATTTTTTATCTTCTTTTTTCTTAGATTTAGATTCTTTCTTTTTCTTTAGTTCTTTTTTAGAAGTATCTTCTTTTTTAGATTTAGTATCTTCTTTCTTCTTAGAATCCTTTTCTACTTCCTTTGATTCTTTTTTATCTGCTTCTTTCTCAGTATTTTTATCTTTCTTTTCATCCCGAGACGATTCATCAGTCACTTCTTTTTTATCTACTGATTCCTTCTTTGTTTTAGAAGATTTTTTTAAAGATAATCCTAGACGATGCTGTTTAGGCTCTAAATTATCAATTGTAAATTCATATTCTTCACCAATTTTAACTACATCCTCTGGACTATTAATAATTCTGTCACTTAATTCTGAAATATGAGCCAATCCATGAATATCTTTATCTAATTCTACAAAAGCCCCAAAAGGATTTATTTTCAAAACCAGGCCTTTAATTTTTTGACCAATTTCATATTTCTTAGTTATGTCTGCCCAAGGATCACCTTTTAATCTCTTCATACTCAAAGAAATTCGACCACCATCTACGGAAATAATTTCTGCTTTAACATTATCACCTACTTTAACAACATCATTAGGATTATCAATTCTCTGCCAGGCAATCTCAGAAATGTGAACTAAACCTTCTAAGTTATCACCAAATTCAATAAAAGCACCAAAATTAGCTACTCCTGTAATTCTACCCTCAATAACTTTACCGACTTTATATTCTTTTAAGCTCTTCTTTTGATCATCGGCCCAAGCTGATTTTTGAGAAACAATTAATTTATTTTCTTTTTCATCAACATCAATAATAGTAGTTTTAAAAATTTCATTAACAAAAGACTTTAAATGATTTAAAATTTTATGTTTATCTCCACCTTCTACTCGAGGATAATATTTAGTAGTTAATTGAGAAACTGGTAAAAATCCAGTAATATTTCCTACTTTAACCATCAAGCCACCTTTATTAGCGTCAAATACTTTAGCTTCAACAATTTCTTCATCTTTCATTAATTTTTCTAGTTCTTCCCAAGCCTTTTGATGACTAGCATAACGAAAAGAAAGTTCCATATAGCCTTTTTCATTATCCAATTCCAAAACTGTAGCTGAAACAATATCACCTACCTTATAATCACTACCACCAATCTCGTCTTGAGCTTCTTTACCACGAACTACACCAGACATGATTCCTTTATAATCCAAAATTACTTCATTCTTTCCAATAGCAATAATTTGAGAATCAATTAAATCACCTGGTTGAGGAAGCACAATATCATCATGGGCTTCCAAAATTTTACAAAAATCACTTTTCTTTTTTTCTT
>JAIOTH010000042.1 GCA_021106915.1 bacterium
AAGGAGAAATGTTACAAAATTTTACTATTGACAAATTATATAAAATAATGTATAATTCTAAACACAATTTACAGCTCTTTTCAATTTATAGATAATACTGTATTATTTATAAATACAAAAATTTAGGAGGAATTATGGATGAAAAAATAAGAGCTGTGATTACCAAAATTCAAAAAGGAAAAAATAATAAAGGTGATTTTGTAATTTGTCTTAATAAAAAAGATAAAAGCAAAGGATCTATAACTTTTTCAATTCGAATTTGGAAAGAAGAATCTATCCCAGAGGTAAACCAAGAGGTTATTCTGGGTTCTATAATTAAGACAGGTAAAGGCTTCCGAGCTCGTCAAGCTCGAAGCGTAACCATCAGCGACTAAGTTGTCGTTGTAAAAGCAAAAAGAAAAAAGCAAACCAAGAGCAAAAAAAATGCTCTTGGAAAAGGAGTAAAAATGGAAACAATTGAGATTGGGGAAATCGGTGGTGTAGTAATTGAAGAAAATGTAAAATCGAAAACAATAGATATTAAACTTCTTGGATCAGTTGTGGGAATTATTACGTTATTCGCCATAATTATATTCATCATGGTTAAACAAGATGAATATAATTACGCCAATGTAAAAATTGGCGACAGAACAATTCGAGCCGAAACTTGGCATAACGGCTATCAACATGCTTATATTAATTTTAATTATGAAAATATTAATTATACACTCATGATTAAAACCAATAGCACAATTGACTATCTGGAAATCCCAGATATCAATAAAATCGACTTTTGCTGGTTTATGGCTAAAGGTGGTTTAAAAAAACCTGCCATAAAATTAAAAAAGGAAAGTGGACTTTGCCACTTTCAACTAGCGATAATAGATTAACAATTTATAGGTCATTAATTAAATTCAATTTAATTAATGGCCTTCTTTTTTTTGTTTAATCAAGCTCAATTCAATTAGATGTCATCCTGAGCTCGACTCAGGATCTCTAATACCACTAAACATTGAAATTGAGATTCCCTGCCTACCGGCAGGCAGGCGGATTAAATCCGGAATGACAAAAGATATCACTAACGCTGAGGCAGACCACCGTCAAACCCGGAATGACAAAAGATATCACTAACGCTGGGGCAAAACCCTCAAATTCAGAATAGCAAAGCCAATCGCTAACCACTAACTCCTATCTCCCTAACACCTATAAACTATAAGCCATGAGCTAATCCTCTGCTAATTCTTTTAATTTTTCCATAGCACGATGGATTAAAACTCGAGTGTTAGAATGAGATTCATTAACAATTTTAGCTATTTCTTTAGTAGAAAAGCCCTCAATATGCTTTAAAATGACTACTTCTTGCCATTTACCATTAATTTTACCTAATTTACGCAAATAAGTATCTAATATTTGCCAATCTGAAATATTTTCTATTTTTTCAGTTAAAGAATGATCTTCTATTATTCTAGTATTTTCATAATCATTTAAAGGCATTTCCCGATTCTTTTTGTAAAAATCAGCTATTAAATTACGAGCTACTTGATAAACAAAAGCTTGAAAATTTTTAATGGAATTATTATGTTTATTGATATATTCCCAAGATTTCATAAAAACATCACTAGTAATATCCTCAGCAGTCTCTTTAGTAGGTACCTTAAAATAGACATATCTGTAAATAGCCTTAGAATAAAGGTCATAAAGATCAACAAAAGCATCTTTTTGACCAGCCTTAATCCTTAAAAGAATTATTTTTTCTTTTTTACGATTACTCATTAGTAGAATATTCCATTTCTGGAAATAAAGATTGGATAAACACTTTTTTTTGTAATTCTTGATTATCCCTAATAAAAGTCACTAAAACTTCATCACCTATTTTATAATCTAATAATAGTGTATTTAAAGATCTAATTTCATTTATTTTATCTTGGTTAATATAGGTAATAATATCATTTTTCAAAAAATCTTCACTTTCATCAATACTATAAACCAATGCTCCCATACCTAAGCTTAATTCTGACATATCTTGATTTAAAACTATTTCACTTAAATCTAAATAACTTATCCCTAAGCTAGGATAATTGATATTTTTATCATTAATAAACAATTTTGTCAATGAATAACGAATGTATTTACTAGGAATAAAATAGCTTTTTCCTTTATTTTCAATAGAAAAACCAATGAATTGACCTTGAGCGTTAATTAAAGCTAAATTATCGCCTAAATTAGTGTTTAAGAGCCCATAAATGACAATATCTTCTGAATAATGTATTAAATCTATTTTTTGAGTAATAAAACGAGAATGAAGATTCCTGATAGAATTAGAAATTAATTCATTCTGATAATTATATAAATTCGGTTTAACAGCATAAATTTTTTGTCCAACTTCTAAACTTTGGGAATCTGCAATAGCAATTGGCTCTAAGTTGCTCTGATTTATTTTAATATAATTTATCCCTAAAATAGAATCATTAATAATCTCTTGAACTTCTATAATCTGATTATCATCATTTATAATTACTAAATTATTCAATTTCTCAATATCCGAACTGGTAATTAACCAACCATCATTAGTTGCTACAATAGCCGAACCAATAAAATTATCCTCAAAATAAATATTATCTAAAATATTGCTACTATTTTTGACATTCTTTTGAGCTATTAACCAAACTTTATTACTTAAATCAGTTACTAAACTTTGATTTACTAAACTTAAATCAGTTTTTTGTTCATCATTTAATAAATAATATCTTTTTTCATTTAAAACCTGACTAACATCCATCATCATTTCTGCCCATTGTTCATTATAAACTTTGGTGGAAACAAAAAATGCTGAAATCATAGAAACAGCTAAAATTAAAATTAAATACCAAAGGAAATCAATTTTTTTCATAAGTTTTTGCAATACTAATATACAAATAACATACGAATTATACTAATAAATTAAATCTGTAAAACTTTAGATAATGCAATTAGTATATTAGTATCATTTAATCAGTATCATTAGTATTTTACGCTAATTAATGAAAATATAAATATAAAAACTAAAATCAAAACAATTTTCCACTTTTTACGCCAAATAAATCTTTCTTTAATTTTATCAACTAAAAAATCAATTAGTAAATAATACCAAATCCATACTATAAATGTAGCAAAATAAAGATTAAAAGGCAAAAAAGTAGTAAACAAATAAATTTCACTTAAAATTACACTGACTAAAAATAAATAAAATAAATTCTCTTTAAATTTAATTTTCAACCAATAAAAACGGATTGCCACTAGTAAAAAAGATCCTAAAAATAAAATAAAAACAGACCAAAACAAACTAAAACGTAAGAAAATAATTAAATAAAATAAAGAAAATATTAAAAACCAAGCTGACAATAAATCAATGTAAATAAAAATTTGATTAACAATTGCTTTATTTTCATAAATTCTTTTAAAAATGGCATCAAAAATAAACACATTCGAAATTAATAAATAAAAAAGTAAAAATAATTTAATATAAAAATTATCTACTAAAATAAAAAATAAACAAACATTTATAAAATAAAATAAAAAAATAAAAAAATAAAAAATTATTTCTTTAGTTTCAACAAATCTATTTTTAATTCGCCAAAAATAAAAAATTAGTGTTACTAAAATTGCTCCTAAAAAATAATAAAAAAAACGAGGTCGATAATAAATTAACAACAAAAAAATTGGTATTAAAAAAGCAACTAAAAAGCCTAATATTCTTTTATAAATTATCATATTCTAAATTACTCAAGTCCTAAAATAACTTTTTGTAAAATTTCTTTAGCCCAAGGATTATTTTTCGCCACTTCCTCTAATCTAATTTTTGCTAAGGCCTGATTATTGTTATAAACAATAGAGTCTAATGAAACGACAATGTTTAAATGAAAATTCTGAAATCCAGAAGGAACTACTAAATTAATAAATTTTTGTTGCAAGACGGTATAATTACCATCAAAATTATCTAAAATACTAATTACGTCTTCTTTATAATCACCAACCAACTCTTCATAATTGTATTGTTTTTCTGGTTGCGGATCATCTTTTTGGACTATATTTTCTTCAGTTTTATTAACATAGTACAATACAGCAACTAATATTATAGAAGCTGATAATCCAACAATAAGTATTTTCAAAACTAAGGAAAACGATTTTTTCTTTCCCATAAAATTTTATTATTTATTTTATTTATTTAGAATTATTATTAGAACTATAAGATTCAAAAGCTCTTAAAATTTCTAAAGGCATAGCAAATATAACTGTATTAGATTGATCTGAAGACAAATCATTAATAGATTGTAAGGTTCTCAAATGTAAAGCTCCTGTTGAACCAGCTAAAATATCTGCAGCTTTAGCCATATTGTCAGCGGCTGCTACTTCACCTTCAGCTTTAATAATAACAGCTCTTCTTTCTCTTTCAGCTTCAGCTTGTTTGGCAATAGTCCTTTGCATATTTTCTGGTAAAATTACATCTTTTAAATCAACACTATTAACCTTAATTCCCCAAGGATCAGTAGCCTTGTCCACAATTAACTGAATTTTACTAGAAATTTGATCCCTTTCTCCTAATAAAGTATCTAAATCAACTTCACCAACAATATTCCGCATAGTTGTTTGGGCTAATTGAGAAATAGCATAATAAAAATTTTCTACTTCAATAACTGCCTTTTCAGCATTAGAAACTTTATAATAAATCACGGCATTAACTTTTACTGTTACATTATCTTTAGTAATACATTCTTGATCCGGAACATCCACAGCCTTAATTCGAATATCAACCTTTTTCATTGATTGAAAAATAGGAAAAATTATTCTCCAGCCTGGATTAACAATACTAGTAAATCTACCCATGGTAAATTTAACTCCTCTTTGATATTGATTAATTTGACGCAGAGAAATTAAAATAATAAATACGATAATTCCCAAAATAGGATACATAAATTTAATTATTAATTATTAATTTATTAATATTCTCTATATTATCACTTCAGACTTAAGTGTCTAGAACAATGTCCGTTGTCATTCCGGGCTTGCCCCGGAATCTCGAGATCCTGAATCAAGTTCAGGATGACATGGTTCAAGGTGACATTGTTCAGAATGACAGCCAATCGAGCTGAGCTCAATCAAATAAATAAAATTGCAAATAACAATACAAAAAAAATAAATAAAGTAATAATAGTTGTTAATAAAACCAATAATGCCAATTGAATCATCCTCTTTTTAAACAATAAATAGATTGGCATACCAAAAATTATTAAAAAGGTAAATATAAAAAAAATAATATTAGAAAAAACCGTAATTATTAAAATACTCTTAGTATTTACAAATATCCCTAAACTACTAAAAACTTCATATAAATTTATTAAAGAAAAAGTAAATAAAATAGCTAATAAAGATTCAACAACCCCAGCTAAAATTCCCCATTTATAAACAAAAAAATGAGCGTATTTTTTATCTTTATTAAAATAATCTAAAATTTTGTTAATTGATTTCATGCTTGTTAGGTTTTAGCTTATAGGTTTTAGGAAATTTCAATCCTAAAAACAAAACTAAAATTAAAAATTATTTAATTAAAAAACAAAAGGTTGATGTTCCTGTTCCATTTCCTGCCACTCATCACCTTCTTTTTGATAAACTTTCAATCTATAGGTTTTTTCTGTATCTGAATATTCATAATCTACGGACATATCTGAACCAATTCGATTAGAATAATTAGAATGTTTACTTAAAATTAAATCTCGAATATTCATCTCTAACTTAATATCACCCATTGGTCCTTTGAATTCAATAATCTCTTTAATGCCATGTTTGTCTTCGTCTTGAAGAGTATCTTGATTACTAACATCAAAATTATCCAAAATCTTATTTTTAGTTTCAATCCATTTTTCTAAATTCACATCGTTAGATATTATTTATTAAAAATCACAAATACCTAAAAATATTCCACCATCATTATAAAATTAAAAACTTGACAGCTGATTACTGATTGCTGTTTATATTATACTACAAGTTAGCAAAAAGGTAAAAATAAAAAATAATAAAAAATTTAGGAAAACAAAAAAGACCTTAATAAATTATCAAAATCTTCCAAATTTACATCAACTACTTAATAAACTTCTTCAAAAATTGATTATTAAATTAATAAAATCTCAACAAATTATAAAAACTTGTCAATCAAAAAAAGACTCTTAACATTCTTTTTTCCACTATCGACTTTCAACATTTACATCACAATATTCTTGATATTTTTAAATCTTCCTCATTGGCAGAATCCATTGCTCTTTTTTGTGAATATCTCTGTGCTAGAAAACACCGTGAAAAATATTATTTGTCAATTAAATCAAACTCAAGAGCCTTTATTAATTGAGGAGAAGCCTCAGAAGATTGTTTTATTCTATCTACTATTTCTTTAGGTAAATCTTTTAAATCTAATTGAATATCAGATTCTTTGGGACCAAAAGTATGCCTTTCGAGGAATTTTGTGAGTTCTCCTTCTCCTTGATTTTCTTCCCAGGCCTTTCCTAAATTAGAAACACGACCATTTAAAGCCTGAACAAGTTCAAAATCTGTCAAAATACCACTATCCATCAAAGTATCTGATAAATATATAAGCTCCTTATTCTGATACCCTTTTGGATCTTTCAATCTTGATATTAAATCATCTTTCCCGTCTTTAGTTTTACCTTTTTCAACTAACTCTATCCTTCTATTATTCTCTTGGATTTTTTCTACACTTCTTTCATTTTGCTTTAAAAATTCAATAGCTTCAAAAACCAAGTCTTGATATTTCTCTTCTTGTTCTTCATTGAGGTTGTAACCATAATACTTTGATATTTTATTTTCAAAAAGCCATCCATTTCCAAGTTCTATATTTTTCTTAAAATCTTCAGAACTACCACCCACTAAATCATAAACTTTTTTATAGATTTCATCACGATGTTTTAAATTTTCTTCTTGTTCTTTCTTTAATTGTTCTATTTCATCTTTAACTTTATCAGTATAAGCTGATATAGATTTTTCTTTGCCTTCAACTTCCTCATTCTTTTTTGTTGGGTCTAATCTTGGTTTTTTTAATATTTGTTCTGTTAATATTTGTTCCATATTCATATTTTATTATTAATTATAAATCCTCCTTTGAATTAATTATTATAAATAAATTCTTGTTTGTCAAGCGCTGCTATAAACTCCAAAAAAATTAAAAAAAAGAGGGGATTATTGTTAACTTATTGTCAACTAAATCCCCTGCATCATTAAAGTTTATTACACATAGATCTAATAATCCACGTATTAACTGCGGATAAAATATATACTCCCATAGTTATTACAATTATTTTTTCCGAAAGGATACTTAATAAAAAAATTCCTATTAAGCCATAGACCAGAGCTCCAATGAGTCCTATCTTGGTCTTAAATTTTGAAAGTAACACCATCTC
>JAIOTH010000121.1 GCA_021106915.1 bacterium
ACTTTTAATCTTTGTTCGGCTAGATTTTTAATGTTTAAAGGGATGTTAATTTTTTCTTTTTTAACTTTATTTAAATTTAGCCCTAATACTTTATCAAATTCTAATATTGTAGTTAATTTATCTTCATTTTTTAGATTTGATTTTAAAACTTCAAAAATTAAAGCTAAAATTTGAGGCATATTTAAATCATCATTCATAGAATCTAACAATTTTCTTTTAAATTCAGAATTAAAATTGCCTTTTTTATTTCCTAGCTTTTGTAATTCATAATAAAGATTATCTAAGCCATTTTGGGCTGATTCTAAAGCTGACCAAGAAAAACTCAAGGGTTTACGATAATGAGTCATTAAACAAAAATAGCGATAGGCTAGAGGACTAATTCCTTTATTTATAGCATTTCGTAAGATAATAAAACTACCAGCGGATTTAGACATTTTAGCTTTATCTAGAACTAAAAATTCACCATGCATCCAAAAATTAACAGATTCTTTGATTCCAGTAGCACAATTATTTTGAGCTCTTTCATTAGTATGATGCACGGGGATATGATCAATACCTCCACAATGAATATCAAAATGTTCACCTAAATATTTCATAGACATGGCAGAACATTCAATATGCCAACCAGGAAATCCTTTTTTACCAAAAGCCTTCCATTCCATAATTCTATTTTCATTAGCTTGAGAAAATTTCCAAAGAGCAAAATCATGAATATCTTTTTTTTCACTTAAATCAACTCTTTTTCCAGCTTGAAGTTCTTGACCATCTAAAAGAGCTAATTTTGCATAGTCTGCATATTTAGTGCTATCAAAATATATTCCGTCAGCAGTTTCATAGGTATATCCTTTGTTAATAAGAATTTGAACCAATTTAATTTGTTCTTTAATGTGTTTAGTCGCTTTAGTATATTTATTTGGATCTTGAATATTTAATTTTTTTAAGTCCCCCTGAAAAGCATTAGTATATTTATCAGCTAATTTAAGCATGGATTTTTTAGTGGCCGGAAGATTTTCCCTTTTCAAGGCCTTCATCATCTTGTCTTCACCTTCATCAGCATCAGAAACTAAATGTCCAATATCAGTAATATTCATAATATGCTTAACTTTGTATTTATTATATTTTAAGGTTCTTTTTAAAATGTCTTCAAAAATATAAGTTCGCATATTACCAATATGTTGATAATCATAAACTGTGGGACCACAACAATACATGCTCACTTTTGGTGAGTTTATCGGCTTAAATTCTTCTTTCTGACGAGTTAAAGTATTGTATAATAGCATAATTTAAATTATTAATTATTAATTAACCACCCCTCAATCCCCTCCTTATTAAGGAGGGGAAGTAAAGGGGAGGTGAATTTTAAATTACCAATGTTTAAATTTCAATTATTTAAATAATAACATTAAGATAGAGGATTGCCAACCTTAAAAATTCTTAAATGCTTGACAATATTTGAATTATATGCTATATTTATTTATTATTCTTGAACTTAGAATAATATAAAAAGAGCTAAGCTTGAACTTAGCAAAAAAATGGGAGGAATTATGAAAGGGAAATATTTATCATTGGTATGGTTAATGATGGTGTTAGTTGGGTTGTTAATTGTATTTTTAGTAAAGCAAATTACTATCATTGCTAATGAAAAAGTATTGGACGAAATAAGAGAATTGCAAAAAAAAAATGTTCATTTCCAATGGGCAATGCATACGGCTAATATCGATCCAGTCGAAGAGATTAATCTTGATTGGAATCAAGAAACAGTTGAGGTAGCAGAAAATACCTTACTAAAAAAAGGAGATCCAGTCATCATTAATTTTAATGAAGAAAGAATTTTAGATTTATTCACTATTCAAATTATGATAAGTGACGAATCTGTGGAACGGGAATATTTTTTTCGAGACGATCATTTTTTTCGTGAAGGGTCTAGCGTTTTTGTAAATGACGAAAAAACTAAACTTTTTGTGCGTTGTTTGGGTGGTAATTCCATTAGTTTTTCTTATCCAGCTCCGGTAGGAGGTGATACATTTTTAAAAAGTCCGACCGGACAAATAAAAATACATCTTCAAAGTGAGGATGATTTAATTGTTGAAAAGATTACTGTGAAAGCAGTTGGTCATGAATCATCTTCGTTTCGAACGGTTTCTCCAAGTAATTAATATAGAATGATGAAATTTACTGACCTAAAATTTCATCAAAAAATATTATCAATTTAGGTCACAAATATTCAAAAAAGCGTTTTATGTAAATCATAAGACGCTTTTAAATTTGAAAAAATTATTTTTAGCAAATAACTAATTAAAAAGCAGTAGCTTGTAAATTGAATTTCCTAAAAGCTAACGACTAATGACTAAGTTAATCCATCCATTTCTTTTTCTTAAAATAAAGCCCTAAAAGTATCATACCAGTTATCATTATTCCTATTGAAAATAAAAATCCCCAGTTTTGTTCTTGAAAGGGAATATAATAATTCATTCCAAAAACTGATGCTAAAAGAGTAGCTGGTAATAAAATTACTGAAATAATAGTTAAAACCTTCATCACCTGATTTAATTTAAATGATATTAATGATTCATTAGTGTTATGAACAGCTTCTACATTTTCTTTTAAATTTTCTAAAATTTCCCATATTTCTTTAGCTTGATCTAAGATATTTGCAAAATAAATATTTAATTTATTTTTCATAAAATCTTTATGACTCATTTTACTCAATTTTTTAATAACATTTTTATGGGACTGAATACTTTTTCTATAATTAACAATATTTCTTTTAGTGATCAAAATTTCTTTTACCATTTTCTTTTCTTCATTATTGAAAATTCGGTCTTCAATTTTTTCTAAATCATGACCAATATGGTTTAAAATTGGAAAACAATATTTTTGTAAATTATTAATGATTTGATAAAGTAAAAAAGTGACATCATCAGCTAAATAGTTATTTTTTTCAATTTCATTAATCTGGCAATTTTCAAACATCTTTTTTAGAGGAATCAACTCACCATCATTGATTGTTATTAAATAATCCT
>JAIOTH010000087.1 GCA_021106915.1 bacterium
ACTTTTCGAAAACTAAAAGAACTTTTTTGTTGAGAAATAATGGGTCGCATAATGTCATTAGAAATAAAAGGAGTTAATTTACTAGTAATATAAGGAACCATATTAGCTAAAGAGGCTTCTCCACCAGCTTTTTGAGCTTGTTTTTCCCAAAAATCTTTTACCAAATAATTAGTACATTTAGATAATTTGTATTTTCTAAATTCATCATCTGCTAAAATTCTGGGAATTTCTAATAAAGTAGAACCAGACTCAATATCTTCCATCATTAATAAAATAGAATTTCGCATATATTGCTCGAACATCGGTCCACCCGTTGCTTTAAGATCATAAAGTTTATCAAAAATTTTAATCATTTCATTAATTACAAAAGTTTTTTGATCTGGATTATCAAACTCTAACATATTTATTCCCAAGGGTCTTTCAGTGTCTGAAGGATCAAATAAAATTACATCTTCAGCTCTTTCTTTAGGGATGTATTTTAAAATATCCTCAATTAAGTCTCCGTGAGGATCTAAAACACAGACTCCTTCTCCGTTTTTAATATCTTGAATAGCCATATTAACTTGAAAATATGATTTACCAGTTCCTGATTTTCCAATAATATACATATGTCTACTACGATCTTTTTCCTTAATTTTAATTATAGTTTCTGAATCTCTATAAACATTTTTACCTAAAATCAATCCTTTTTCTGGTAAATTACTTGGAGCTGGACCTCGACGAGCTTCTAACCAATTACAGTAGGAGCTTGAGTGGATGGTAAAGGTAAGTGATAAATACTAGCCAATTCTTCAGTACTCATTAACATGGAATATTTTTCATTGAAATTTCTATAAATAAAATCATTAATTAAATATTCTGAATTTTGTTTTTTAATTTGTAAAGAATTTCCATATTGATATAAATTATATTGACTAAAAGAATTAACAATATCATCCAAATAAGTTTCTGCTAGACCATGATTTTGAGCATTAACAACTATTCTAATATTGATATCAAAACCAGCTTTAGAATTTTTTTCTTCTATATTTTTAACCATTTCCTGTTCCATTTGAGATAAAGTTTCTTTTTTATCTATCTCTGGTTGACCATTTTCCTTTTTGGTTTTGGTAAATTCTGACAAATTTCCCACTGCTAAAGAAACAGCACCCCAAAAACCAGCTAAACCAGCTATATTTTGAGCTTCACTAATTTTTTTACCATCAGAGATACTTTTAGTGAATAAACTAGATTTTATATACCATTTTTTATTAGCGCTTCGAGCTACAATTTGAATAGCTGCTGAATCCCCTTTTTCAATTTTACTTAAAGAATTAAGCAAAGATCCAAGAGGATCAACTTTTAAATTTTTATAAGTTTTAATGGGATAGACAAAAGATTTTTTAAAATCAAAACAAGCTCCGCTAATTTTTCCATTAGGAGTAAAAATATTATAATCTTTAATCAATTCAATTTCCGCATCTACATAGACTGCTTGGATTCTTTCTTTAAAAAAGTTAATTTTAGACTTAGGAACACCAATATAAAAATTAATCATTCCTTTATCCAAGACAATTTCAAAAGAAAAATGATCATCTCTTCTTTGTAGTTTTGCTTTAAATCCTCTTTGGGCTTTTAATCCACCTAAAATACTATATAAATTCTCTATCACTGAAATATTTTCTTGTAAATCTTGATTTTTTAAATCTTCCTGAGAATCTTTTTCTGACTTGAATTTTGGAACTCTAATTCGTAAAAGTTGCATTTTAAAAACAGCATCTGCTCCTCCATTTTTATTAAAAAATTTTAAAAATAAAAGAAAAAAGATATAAAAAAATATACCTAGTATGATTAATAAAATAGGAATAAACACATAAACGGAAATAGTATAATTTCCAACTTCTAAATACATATTTTGTTTTTATCAAGCTGATCGAGCTCAGCTCGATGAACTTAATTTTTATTTATTTTTATTTTCAATTTCCAAAAGTTTATCAGTTTTTATCTTAGCACTTTGTTTTAAAAAGAATTTATTAACTCCCGGAATAATTTTTAGCCAATCCACAATTAAATTTACTATTTTTTTCATTTTGACTTTGGTTTTCATTAATAATTTAGAGATATTAGTAGCTGTTTCTTCTCCTTTAATTTTAAATTCTAATTGCTTGTCAGCTGGTAAATTTATATATAAATCTTCTAAGCCTTCTTCCATAATATTTTCTACCTCTTTTTTTAAATTAATAAAAGCTGGCGATGATTCTTCGTCGTCAGATTTAGATTTTTGTTGAATTGAAGCTTGGGCTTGTTGATATGATTCTGATTGTTCAATATTTTCCTCTCCTTCTTTTATTTTTTCAGGGCTAGAAATTTCTTCTTTTTCCTCTGGTTTATTTATTTTTTCAGATGGAGGAATATTTAATTTTGGTTCTTCAAAATTAGAATTTTGTTTATTCATCCTGTTAGATAAATTATTTATTTATTTGATTCATCTAACAGAATAAATTCCCTTAGATGATTCCTTTTCTTTATTATATCACACTAGACTTCTGGCGCAATAATAATTTTTACAAAGTTATTTTATTTTACAATTATTGTGAGAGAATGTTATAATTATAATGAATTATAAATTTCTAATTTTAAAATTGAAATTCCTGCCTGCATACCTACATTTCATTTCGGTATGTAAACCGGCAGGCAGGTAAAATTAATAATTAAAAATTAACACCATGGGTTTAATACAAAAAATAAAATCAAAAAGTTTTACTTGGATTAATATTACTAAAGCAAATTCTGGTTCAATTGAATATTTAAGGGAAAATTTTGATTTTCATGCTTTAGAACTAGAAGATTGCCTTAATCCTACTTATAGAGCAAAATTAGATGAATTTGATGATCATTTATTTATAATAATTAATTTACCAATCTTCAATCGTCAAACCAGAACTATATCTTTATCAGAGGTAGATATTTTTGTTGGAAAGGATTATTTAATAACAATCAATGATGGTGAGTTGATTCCTCTAAA
>JAIOTH010000158.1 GCA_021106915.1 bacterium
ATAAAAAATAAAATTTTAAAGTTAATACAAGGTTCAGATTATTTTGTATTATCTAGTACGTATGAAACATTTGGTGTAGTTTTGATAGAAGCAATGAGTTGTGGATTACCTGTTATTTCTACAAAATCCGAAGGGCCTATTTCTATTGTTCAAGATGAATCTTTAGGACTTTTATGCGATCATACAATAGATTCGATGAGTAAAGCGTTAATTGAAATATCTGAAAAAAAATATAATAGTCAGAAGATTAGGGAGTATATAATTGATAATTTTTCACAAAATATTATAACTAATAAGCTCGAAAAAATATATACAAAATGTTATGAAAGTTAAAATTCATAGTTTTAACCTTAATTTATGGTCAATATTAGTTTTTTTGTTTATTGTAACTATTTTTCTTGGAAGTGCAATTACATTTAAATTTAATATTTATCCGTTACGAGTAGTTGTTCCCTTTATTTTTTTATTGATTACAATATATATATACTCTACCAGTATTCAAAGAAAAGAAATTAAAATAAAGTCTATCATATTTTTTACTCTGGTATTTTACTGTATATACTTTCTTAATACTATACTGGTATCATTGTACTCAGCGTTAGCCCTAAAATTATATGTAATTGATTTTAATGATTTAATAAATTTTATCTTTCTATTTTTATACGTTTTGTGTTTAGTTTTTCTACTTAATTCTAATAGAGATAGATTTATGAGAATAGCTATAAAAGCTATGTTAATAATGTATATTGTCTATACAATAATTGCATTATTTGAAATTTCAACAGGTTTTCATTTTAAAATGTCTGCAATTAATTTCAGACCTAGCTATGTAAGGTTTACACCAACTGTATTTTATACTAATCCAAATGATTTTTCCGCCATATTTACTATGATGTTTATTTTTTTAATGAATTTCTATATTTCACGGGAAAAGAAAAAAAATAATTACTTGTTGATTTTAATCTCATTATTACATTTATTTATTCTAATAAAAACATCTAGTCGCTTAAATTTGATTGTTTTTATATTTTATTTAATAGTCATATGGCCAAAATTCTTTATAAAATTTAGTTTTTTTTCCTTGTTTGTGATCCTTATTTCCCACGATTTTATTAAACATAAAATAGGAATCTATGATTCAACAATTTTTGAATATTTTACAAATATTTTTAATTTCAATTTATCTAATTCTGGAAGATTCCATTTATATAAATCATCTTTTTTGTCCTTAAAGCAGAATTTTGGTTTAGGTTGGGGAATTAATGCATCACACTTTTTTTATGAAAGTTTAAATATTGAAAAGTTAGGAAATTTAGTAAATCCTCATTCAAATCTTTTAGAAATATTAATAAATAGTGGTGTGATAGTTTTTTTATTATATATTTTCATAATAGTACTTTTAATCAATAAATTTTTAAAATTAAAAGATTATAAGAATGTATTTCAAGTTTTATTTTATCAGATTATTTTGTTTTCTTCCAGTTCAAGCTTATTTTTGTGGCCTTCATATTTATTTTTTATATTATATATTGGTCTTAGTTTAGGTAATAATAATTCGATTAAGTATATATGATTAAGATTTGTCACATTACAACTGTTCATAACAGATATGATATTCGTATCTTTCATAAACAATGTAAAAGCTTATCTAAAGATTTTGATGTATCATTAATTGTTGCAGATGGATTAGGTGATGAAATTATTGATAATATAAAAATATTTGATATAGGTTTACGTAAAAGTAATAGATTAAAAAGAGCAAAAATTGATTCTAATAAGGCGTATAAAAAAGCAATTTCTTTAGAATGCGAACTTTACCATTTTCATGATCCTGAATTGGTTAAGATTGGGAAAAAACTTAAAAAGAATGGAAATAAAGTTATTTATGATGCACATGAAGATTTACCTAGGCAAATTTATAGCAAACCATACTTAAATAAGTATATTAAGTTTTTTGTAGCTAATCTAATTGAATGGCAAGAAAATGAAGCAGCGAAGCAATTTGATTATATATTCACAGCTACACCACATATTTGTGCTCGGTTTATTAAAATAAATCCTAATTCGATTGATATTAATAATTATCCAATAATTGGAGAACTTCAAAATAATATTACTTGGGATAAAAAAGAAAACATTATTAGTTATGTTGGTGGAATCTCAGAAATAAGAGGTATTAAAGAACTCATAGATGCTATTAGTTTAGTATCAGGAATAAGTTTGCATTTAGCAGGTGAATTTGGAGGTGAATTGACTTACAATTTGGTTTCAAAGAAGAATGGTTGGAAAAAAGTAGTTGAATGTGGATTTTTAAGTCGAGAAGATGTAAGATTATTATTAGGGAAGTCAAAAGCAGGTATAGTAACATTCTTACCAGAAAAGAATCATATAAATGCACAGCCAAATAAATTATTTGAATATATGTCAGCAGGTATACCTGTTGTGGCTTCCAAATTTCCTCTTTGGCAGGATATTATTGAAAAATATAATTGTGGCATTTGTGTTGATCCAATGGATCCCAAAGAAATTGCTTTTGCAATTGAAAAAATAGTGAAAAATGATCATATGGCCAGAGAAATGGGAAATAATGGGAAGAATGCTGTTTTAAACCATTTTAACTGGAAAATAGAAGAGGAAAAATTATTGTCAATATATTATAAAATATTATATTAATGAAGTTAGTTACTATAATAGGTGCTAGGCCACAGTTTATAAAAGCAGCTGCTTTAAGTAGAGAGATAGCAAAACATGATAAGGTTGAAGAAATTATAGTTCATACAGGTCAACATTTTGATGCTAATATGTCTGATATTTTTTTCGAGCAAATGGATATTCCAAAACCACATTATAATCTAAATATTAATGGATTAGGACATGGGGCAATGACAGGACAAATGCTTGAAAAAATTGAGAGGGTTTTAATCAAAGAGAATCCCGACTGGGTTGTTGTTTATGGAGATACAAATTCAACCATTGCTGGAGCTCTGGCAGCAACAAAACTTCATAAAAAAGTTGCACATATTGAAGCCGGTTTACGTTCGTTTAATATGAAAATGCCTGAAGAAGTAAACCGAATATTAACTGATAGAATTTCTAATATCCTTTTTTGTCCAACAGATACTGCTGTAAAAAATCTAATTAATGAGGGATATGGCAATATGGATTGCAAGGTAATGAACTCTGGGGATATCATGCTTGATGCAGCCTTATTTTATTCAAAGAAAGAACAAAAACCTAATATTGATTTACCGAATGAATTTATATTAGCAACAATTCATCGAGCTGAAAATACAGATGATTTAGACAGATTACATTTAATTTTTGATGCATTAAATGAGATATCAAAACAGATCCCTATAATTTTGCCTCTTCATCCTAGAACAAAAAAAATAGTGCAACAATTAAATGTTAATTTAATAAATTTAACAATTATTGATCCTGTTGGATACCTTGAAATGGTTTATATGTTAAATCGATGTAATTTAGTAATGACAGATAGTGGGGGATTACAAAAAGAAGCATTTTTCTTTAAAAAACCTTGTATTACTTTGCGTGATGAAACCGAATGGGTTGAGTTAGTAGAATCTGGATTTAATAAAGTTGTAGGTGCTGATACAACTAAAATTATTGATGCTTTCAAATTTCAAAACAATGATATGAATTTTAATGTTAATTTATATGGTAATGGGAATACTGCAGAGATCATTTTAGGAGAACTTCAAAAAAATAATTAATATGAAGATTTTATATATACATCAATACTTTATAACGCAAAACGAATCAGGAGGGAATCGCTCATATTATTTTGCAAAAAAACTTATTGATAAAGGTCATGAGGTAACAGTATTGACTTCTAATATGAAAAATGAAAATTGGAAAAATGTAGAAAGAAAAAATATTGATGGAATTGATGTTATTTACATAAAAAATAGGTATTCCAATTCAATGACCTTTAGTCGTAGACTTTTTTCTTTTTTTAGGTTTATGATATTATCAACCATTTGGGTTTTTAAAATAAAAGAAACTGATATAGTATTTTGTACTTCTACTCCTTTAACGGTTGGTATTCCAGGCTTGCTATTAAAAAAAATCAGGAAAGTTCCTTTTGTATTTGAAGTAAGAGATCTTTGGCCAGATACACCTATTGAAATGGGAGTTTTAACAAACAGATTAGTTATAAGAGTTGCTAAGTATTTTGAAAAATCATTTTACAAAAATTCAAAAAAAATTATCGCAATTAGCGATGGAATAAAAGAAGGTATAATAAAAAAAGGTATTCCTGAAAATAAAGTTGAAGTGGTAAGAATTGGTGTTAACTTAAGTCTTACAAATGAATCAAAAATAATCGATGATGATTTTTGGGATGATGGACTTAAAAGTAAATTTAAGTGTATATATGCTGGTGCGCACGGTATTGCAAATGGTTTAATACATGTGCTTAATGCGGCAGAAAAGCTTTTAGATAATAAAGAGATTGCATTCATATTAGTTGGTGAAGGAATGCAAAAAAACAGTCTTATCAGAGAAGCTAAAAATAGAAAATTAGACAATGTATTTTTTATTGATCCTGTGCCTAAAAATAAAATTCATAGTATTTTAGAGTCTTGCGATATTGGATTAATGATATTAGAAAATTATTCAATTTTTAAGACTGCTTTACCTAATAAATTTTCAGATTATATATCATGTTCTTTACCTGTTATTGTTAATTTTGAAGGTGAGTTAAAAAAGTTGGTTAATAAAACTGATTGTGGTGTATTTGTTAAGCCTGGAGACCCTGATGATTTTGCTAGCAAGGTGAAATTGTTAAAAGATGATTCAAATGAAGTAAATCAAAAAAAATCAAATGCAAGGAAGTTAGCAGAAAATGAATTTGATTTAGAAAAAATCTCTAATAATTTTGTAGATTTATTAGTGAATCAAAATAAATAACGGGGATAAAAAATAATTATTATGATTTACAGTAAATATATAAAAAGAATTTTTGATTTTCTTTTAGCTTTGAGTTTATTAATTATTGTTTCCCCAATAATAATAATAATTTGCATAATATTATCATTTGTTAACAAAGGTAATCCATTTTTTATTCAAAGAAGACCAGGAAAAAATAATAAAGTTTTTCGAGTGATTAAGTTTAAAACTATGACTAATGAGAAAGATAAGAATGGGGAGCTGTTGCCAGATAATAAGCGACTTACAATAGCAGGTAGGTTTGTAAGAAAAACATCTTTAGACGAGTTACCACAATTAATTAATGTGATAAAAGGAGATATGTCTTTTATTGGCCCGAGGCCATTATTAGAGGAATATTTACCTTTATATAATGATTTTCAAAAGAGAAGACATGAAGTAAGTCCTGGTATTACGGGGTGGGCTCAAATTAATGGCCGAAATACCACTCTTTTCAGCAAAAGGTTTGAATTTGATGTATGGTATGTTGATAATTTATCATTATTTTTAGACATTAAAATAGCGGTTAAGACAATTTGTAAAGTTTTTTCATCAGAAGGGAATATTCCTGGTCAAAATGTTTTTGATGTTGATGATGTAGGCTTTAATAAAGCAATAGAAAATGATAAAAAAAAATAGTATCGTCTTAAGAAAAGCAGAGATTTCAGACTTAGAAAGATTACAGATTCTAAAGAATAACAGAGATGTTAATAAACTGTTAGGTGGATTTTCACTTGGTTATTCAAAGGAAGATATTCGGAGATGGATTGAATTTCATGATAACAATAATAATGAAGCTCTGTATCTTATAGATTATGAGGGTGTTGTGATCGGGCATGTAGGATTGTATAATATAGATCATAGAGCCCAAAATGCAGAATTTGCAATTATGATCGGCGATAATTCTTATATTGGAAAAGGTATTGGTAGTAAAGTTTCGAAGTTAATGTTAAAGATTGGTTTTGAAGAATTAAATCTACATAGAATTTACTTAAGCGTTATTGATTCAAATATTCTGGCAATTAAACTTTACAATAGTATTGGCTTTAAGCAAGAGGGAGTACTTAGGGATGCTCAGTTCAAAAATAATCAATATCTTAATTTAATAATCATGTCCATTCTAAGAAATGAATATGAAAAAATTGTATAAAGAATTTGGTTCAGAATTTCATTGGATTGATTATTCACCAAAATATAATCAGAATCTTTTTCAGAGAAATTATAACCTCTATAGTACGGGAAGAGATGCTATTAGAGATTTAATTATATGGGGTAAATCAAAGGGTTTATTTAAAAGGATTTGGTTACCTTCCTATTATTGTCCTCATGTTACTGCAGCTATTAAATCAACAGGTATAAAATGTGAATATTATTCAGATAATCCATGGTTTGAAAAACCTAATCTTAAAGGTAAGGTTCTATCTAATAATGATTTATTTCTTTATGTAAATTATTTTGGTTTAAGATATAAATTGGATTTAGAATTAGAAGCAGAAGTTTTTATTATTGAAGATCATACACATTCGCCTTTTTCGGAATGGGCAGATAAAAGTGAAGCAGATTGGTGTTTTGCTTCGTTAAGAAAAACCTTGCCTATCCCAGATGGAGGTATTTTATGGACCAAAAAAAATAATTTACCACCGCAACCTGGAATTGATCCAATACATGAG
>JAIOTH010000011.1 GCA_021106915.1 bacterium
TTCTGTTATATTTTGAAAGAAGTTTTTATGTACTTGAGGATAGTCTTTTAAAAAAGCATCTGAAGATACTGGAGAAGGGTAGTCTATTACTGTATAATTTTTATCTTCCCAATATTTTTTCCAATATTCAATTTTTTCAAGAAGCGATACGCTCCCAGCAATAACAAGTTTTTTCATAAATTTTTTGTTGGTCTAGTAAATTTTTTTCTTTGAATTTTAGTATGCAATTTATTTGGCTCATCTAAATAGTCTTTAATTCCTCGCAAATGTCTCTGAGCTGTGTTATGGGGAATGTCATCAAAAGCAAAATATTTTATTTGATCAGCTTCTGGATTTAAAGTAATTTTTCCACCAGTAATTTGGCAAATAAATTGAAGAACAAGATCATTGTCGTAGGTTCGGCTATAAATTCCAGATATTTTATCAATTTTAACATCTAAGCCAGTCTCTTCCTTAACTTCTCGAATAACTCCTTCCCAAGGAGCTTCATTATTGTCTAAGCAACCACCAGGAAGATTCCAGAGATCACGATCATTACGGTGACAGAGTAATACTTGGTTTTTTTTATTCAATATTACGGCAAATACTCCAATTGTAAAAGTTATTTTTGGCATTGGTTTTTTTTATTTTAATTTTGATTTAATAATTTTAAATATTGAATCATAATCAATTTTATTAAAATCAGTGGTATTAATATTAAGAATTTTACTATCAATATCTAAGGCTTCGTATTCTTCGCTTAATAATATTTTTTTGAATTCATCATAATTTAAATGATCAACGTGTCCAGGATGTCGCTCACCTGATTCTGATCTTTTCTGGAATCTTTCTAGAAGAATTTTTCCTTTAGTTTCGCAGATTATTTGCAGGGTCTCGAATTTATATTTATTTTGTAGATTTTGAAATTTTTGATTATCAAATTCTGGTTTAAAATTACTTTCCACAATGAAGGACTGCTTAGTTTGGAGGAGTAGCTCAATAATTTGATACAAAGTTTTATAACTAGCAATTCCTATTTTTTTAGACCATTCGCGATCTTTAAAACCTAAGGAATCAAAAAGAGATTCTTTGATACTATCTTTATTAATTAATGGCAATTTAAATTTATCAGCAATTTTTTTACTGAGTGTTGTTTTTCCAGTACATGGGAGACCGGATATTATAATTAATAGATTTTTTGACATGATTATTAGTTATTCTTTACTTACACATTTACATATCATTTTTCCTCCTTCATCGCTCTTCTTTTTATAGAGTATATTACATTTACAATGATTGTTCGCTGGACAATCCGTATCTACTTTACATTCATTTATAGTATTAGCTGGAATTTGTGTTTTTTGTGGTTGTTTATTATTAGTATTTATTTCAGTATTAAACTTAGTTATTCCAGGAATGAGAAATGTGTTCATATATGAATTTGACCTACAATAATTATTTAAACAAAATGTTTTAGCATTACAATGACTGTCGCATTTTGTTCCCATGCTCCATCCTTCAGATTTACAAAATTCCGTAATTTTCTCTTGAGTACAATCTGAAAAATTATTACAAGGAATATATTTCTTTTTTATGTCACAATGAATTTGGTAGGAGTTTTTTAATAAATAGTCATAATATGTATAACCTACAATGACAAGAAGTAATATAATTAATAAGATCCATTTAAGATACTTTTTTGTCAGTTTCATATTATTTATATTTGATTTTCATGATTAGAATAGTGACTGTAAATATAAGTGTGATTACATTTGCTATGATTATGGGAAAATCTTTTGTAAATAAACCATACATTAGCCAAAGGAATATACCTAGAGTAAGTATGATATACATAGTTAAAGATAGGTCTTTTGTGTGTTTTGTTTTGATTATTCGAACGGCTTGTGGTAGAAATGAAATTGTTGTGCAAGTTGCCGCTACTAATCCGAGTATTATAATTATTTTCATATTGTTTTGATTTATTTTTAATTTTTTTGATAAAATTTACTGTTCTATTTGTTTCTTGAAAGCCTAGTTTTTTGTGAAATTTTTGGCTATTAATATTGTCTAATTCTGTATCAGAGCCTAATTCCTGGCAACCAAGTTTTTGAGCCCATTTCTCGGTTTTTTGAATGAGTTTTTGGGCTATTCCTTGTTTACGATATTTAGGTTTTACATAAATACCTTCAATATAGACAATAGGACTTGAGGAGGAGCCATCAACATAATCGGTGCGTAAAGATAAATTAATAAAAGCTATGGACTGATTATTTTTATCTTTATAAATGAAAGTTTGATATTTTTTTGATCTAATTTGCTCATTAAACTCCTTAGCAATTTCTTTTTTGCTGTGATTTGGCCAAAGAGCGACTCCCATAGAAACCCAGTCATCAAAATTTTGTCTAGTGATTTTGTAAATATTCATATTGTTATTTAGAAATATTGGTAAAATTCCAATAGGATAATATTTGATTAAATTTTTATTTGTTTTCACTTTTTGGCTTTTTTCTTTCTCGAGGACTTGATTTAATTGTGTCTATTATAAATTTAAGAATATCTTCTAAATTATCAGAATTTATGTTTTCTAAAGAACTAGTAAATTCATATGCTGCATCGTAATCATGCATACGGTGATGACAGAAAGTATTAATATCTTTTTTAATTTTGGGAAATTCTTTTTCAAATTTTTTTATGAATTCATGTATATGTGGATTCCATTTGTGTATATAATAATTAAAAATTTCATCTAGGTCAATTTTGTATTTAGAATCTTCTGTTTCTGTTACTTTTATATTTATAAAATCCCCATAGGTAGATTCTGACCTTTTTCCCTTAAGTACTTCATTCCATTTTAGTACTTTGATCCATTCTTGTTCACCATTAAAAAATTTAAATTCTTTAAGACGTTTTTTTATTTTGTTTATTATTTTTTCTGGCACTTCATTAATAAAATCGATTGGGATTTCTTTATTTTTTTCGTCTTCATTATCTACTTTTTCTTTTAATTTTTCGTAATTATTTCGAAGTTGATCAGCTTCTTCATAAATTTTATAGTATTTATCATCATTAATCATGTCTGTCTTACCTAATCTATCATATAAATTAGTAACTTTTTCTCTTAGATCTGACCTCTCCCTAAAAAAAGAACGAGCTTTTGTTGACCATAGGATTATTTCTTTACATAGTTCGATAGTTTCTTTAGATTTATTGTCTAAATTTTCGTAGGGCGTTTCAAATGTTTTCATAAATTTATTTTTATTCCAACTTTTTCCTATTCTCTAAAGCAGAGGAAAGAGCTAGCTCATCAGAGTATAACTAGTTATTGATAAACATCATGATCGCCTATGGAATGAAAATAGACAGTATTTTTATTTTCACTAAATTCAAAAATTATTCGATATTTATAATCAATTGAGAAGGATAAATATTTTTTAAATTTACCTTTTAGTTTATGAGTTTTTAGTTTTGGATTGCGTGGATTTTGATGAAATATTATTTCTTGCTTCTCGGCAATTATTTTTATGAACAGAGGTAATTTTTTATATTCTTTAGCAAATTTTGAACTATAAATGATTTCCATAAATAGTTTATCTTAAGCTTTTTAAAGATTTTAGAATCTTACCTTTACCAGCCATAATTTCTTGATGACTTTCATTAAGTTCATTTAGTAGTTTACCATTTTGCCAGTCACGTAAAAGATCACGAAAAAATTCACTAGTGCTAATATATTGACCAGTTTTTACAAAATCTTTTACATCTTTAGCCATTTGAGGCGGCATGGAAATGTTGATTATTTCTCTCATAAATTTATCCCTCACACCTATCTAATATAGATAGATATTAGTTTATTCCCCACAATTATTTTAATAGGTGTGGGGATTTAAATTAATTGTAATACATTGTATTACAATATTAACATATTATATATTTTAGTCAAGCGTTATTAATTTATTTTTAATCCACCCTCTTCCTATTTTCCAAAGCCGAGGAAAGAGTTATTTCATCTGTATATTCTAAGTCAGAGCCCATAGGAATTCCACGAGCGAGACGACTAATTTTAATAGGAGAATTTTTCAAAATATTTTTTAGATAATTAATAGTAGCTTCGCCTTGAATATTGGCATCAAAAGCTAAAATTAATTCTTTAATATCATTTTTTTGGATACGATTAACTAATTCTTTAATAAAAAGCTTATCAGGGGTTAAACCGGAGAGAGGGTCTATTAAACCGCCTAAAATAAAATAAAGTCCATTAAATTTTTTAGTGGACTCAATAACTTCTAAATCGCTAGTATCAGCTATAACGCAAATTATTGATTTATCACGCTGACCATCATTACAAATAGAACAAGGATTTGTTTCGGAAAAATTATTACATAGTTGGCAGATTTTTAACTCTTTAATATCATTAATGCTTTTGATAAACTCATCTATCTTTAATTTTGGTCGGGAAGCAATGTGAATAGCTAAACGCTCTGCGGTTTTAGGTCCAATACCTGGCAGAGTCATTAATTGTTCTATTAAATTTTTTATCAAATTAGAATACACTTTGTTAATTTTAAAGTATTAATTTTTCTCTCGATCCCGAAGGTCTCTCGAGACCTAGGGGAAATTTTAATTTATTTCCCCTCGTCACCTGCCTGCCGGCAGGCAGGAAGGGGGTTGGGGGATTGAATTTTAAATAAACTTATTAAATCTCCTAAATCCCCCTTAACAGGGGGACTTTAAAAATACAATTCATCTCGTAGACATCCCTTAACAGGGGGACTTTAAAATTTAAAATTAATTATTAGAAATTGAAGTCTGGCATGGATATTTCTCCAGATTTCATTTTTTCAGCCATTACTTTTTGGATTTTTTTAGTACTGTCATTAAATAATTCTGGAATTATTTTTTCTAATTCAGTATTAGTTTTTCCATCAGGAATAGTTATAGAGTGAACTTTTTGAGTAGCATCCATTTTTAAAATAACATTGCTTTTCTCTACTTCGATAATTTCTTGAGAAAGAGAATTTTGCATTTGTTTAGCTTGAGCTTTTAAATCTTTGATTTGATTAAGTTTTGAGAACATGTTCATAAATTTAGGCATTAGGTATTAGGCGTTAGGTATTAGGAAAAAAATGAAATTCCTAATGACTATCGACTAATGACTAATTTAGTTTATTATTTATTTATATTTCAGGATCTTCAGTATTAACGTGTTTTTCTAAACTTTTGAAACTAACAGTATTTTGGTCAAAGTATAATTTTACTAAACCAGTCGGTCCATTTCTATGTTTAGCAATGTAAACTTCAGCGGTATTTTTTTCTTCAGGAGTTAATTCTTCTATACGGTAGTTTCGATCAGCTGCTTTACGATAAATAAACATGACCACATCAGCGTCTTGTTCAATTGTACCAGACTCTCGTAAGTGAGACAATTTAGGAATAGCGGGTTTTATTTGTTCTACGGCTCGAGATAATTGGGAAAGAGCAATTACTGGAATGTTTAATTCACGAGCAATACCTTTTAACCCTCTGGTAATTTTAGCTACTTCTTGAACACGATTTTCTTCATGACCATGACTTTCCATTAATTGTAAATAATCAATTATTAGACAAGATAGGTTATGTTCTAGTTTTAAACGACGAGCTTTAGTTCTAATTTGCATAATATTTAAACTACCAGAATCGTCAATAAATATTTTACTTTCTGATAAAATTCCCATGGCATGTCCAATTCGAGGAAAGTCATCATGTTCATCAC
>JAIOTH010000136.1 GCA_021106915.1 bacterium
AAAATTAAACATTTAATTATTGGAGAAATACTAGGAGGTTTAGCTACCACAGCTCATCAAATAGAAAACTATCCTAGCGAAGACGGAATTTCTGGCATAGAATTAATGATGAAAATGCAAACTAGAGTAGAAAATTTTGGAACTAAAATTGAAATGGATAAAGTATTAAATATAGAAAAAAAAGATAAGATCTTTCATTTAAAAACTCAAAATAATAAAGAATATACTACAAAAACTGTATTATTAGCTACTGGCACTAAACACAGAAAGTTAGGATTAAAAAATGAAGCAGATTTTGTCGGTCGAGGAGTATCTTATTGTGCTACTTGCGACGCTATGTTTTATAAAGATAAAATAGTAGCTGTTCTAGGTGGATCAGACAGTGCCAATACTGCTTCACTGTATTTAGCTGACATTGCTCAAAAGGTTTACCAAATCTACCGAAAGGATGCTTTACGAGGAGAAGTAGCCTGGATAGATCAAATTAAAAATAATAATAAAATTGAAGTGATTTATAATACTAATATTATTGAAATTAAGGGTGATGAAAAAATTAAAACAATTAAATTGGATACTTCTTATCAAGGAAAAGACGAATTAGAAATAGATGGCTTATTTATTGAAATTGGCTCTGAGCCAGATTATGAATTATTAGTTAAATTAAATATTAAAACTAATGATCACGGATATATTGTTATTGAAAAAGATCAATCTACTAATATTGATGGAATTTATGCTGCTGGAGATATTACTACTGGTTCAAATAATTTTAGACAAATTATTACTGCTTGTTCAGAAGGAGCAATTGCTGCTGAATCAATCCATAAACATATAAAATTAAAAACTTAATTAAATATGAAACTTCTACTTACTTCCAGCGGAAAATTTATTACTGAAAATAATATTGATCAATATTTGCCCAAAAAACTTATTGACTGTCAGATTGCCTATATAACCACAGCTCTTAAAGATGTAAAAGATACTAATTATTCAAAAAATCTTCAAAAAAGAATGAGTGAACTAGGTTTTTCCTATACAAAGATTGATATTACCGGTAAAAACGAAAATGAGTTAAGAGACACGCTTGGCAGATATGATGTTATTATGGTTGAGGGTGGAAATGTCTTTTATTTATTAAAAATGGTTAGAGAAAGTGGTTTTGATAATGTAATTAAGGATTTGATCAATAAAGGTGTGGTTTATATTGGATCTAGTGCTGGCTCCTATATTGCTGGAGCATCGATTGTAACTGGAACTTGGTCAGACCGGGGTTATGATAGGTACGATATGAACTACAAAGCAATGAATATAGTTCCTTTCGTAATTAAAGCTCATTATACCTCAGATAAATACAATAATCTAAAAACAAAAATGAAAAAATTACAATATCCTGTTAAAATTTTAACTGATCAACAAGCACTTTTAATTATTGATAATGAGATAAAATTAATTGGGGAAGGTAAAGAAATAAAACTATGAATAATAAAAAAATTTTAGTTACAGGCAGTATGGCTTACGATCGAATTATGAATTTTCCAGGATATTTTAAAGACAATATTATGCCCGATCAAATCCATAATCTTAATATTTCTTTCTTTGTAAATGAATTCAGAGAATCCTATGGTGGTACTGCGGGTAATATTGCTTACAATTTAGGATTGCTGCAAACAAATTTTACAACTTGGGTTAATGTTGGTGATGATTTTAAAAATTATCAAAAATGGTTCTTAAAAAATAATATTGACATTTCCCAAATCAAAATTTTTGATGACCAAAAAACTGCTTTTGCCTATATTATTACTGACCAAGCTGATAATCAAATTGCCAGTTTTTTTCCAGGAGCTATGATGGAGTCTATTAATCTTCAACCAATATCCTTAAAAAATGTTGCTCTAGCCATAATTTCTGCTCAAAATCCAATAGATATGGTAGAATTACCTTTATTATTTAAAGAAAATGAAATTCCTTATATTTTTGATCCTGGACAACAAGTAACATCATTGAATGGTGAACAATTAAAACAATCAATTAGAGGGTCTAAAATTCTAATTGGTAATGACTATGAGATTAAACTAATCCAAGAAAAAACTAAATGGACTCTGGAAAATCTACGAGAAGAAACTGAAATATTAATTATTACTTTAGGTGAAAAAGGATCTCAAATTTATACTAAAAACCAAAAATACGATATTAAGCCAGCTGAAGCAAAAAATTCTTCTGATCCTACTGGAGCTGGTGATGCTTATCGAGCTGGTTTAATTAAAGGTTTAATTGAAAAATGGCCCATGAAAAAAATAGGTAGATTTGCTGGATTAATTTCAGTTTATACTGTTGAAAAATATGGCACTCAAACTCATGAATTTACCTGGGCAGAACTAGAAAAAAGATATCAACAAAACTTTAAAGAAAAACTATAATAAAGACGCATTGTATGTGTCTCTAATACATAAAATAAAACTATGCCAAACTATGACGTTACGAACCTAAAACTTGCTCCTGCAGGTAAAAAAAGAATTGAATGGGCTGATAATGATATGCCTGTTCTTAAAGAAATTAGAAAAAAATGGAAAAAGACTAAGCCTTTAAAAGGCATCAAAACATCTTCCTGTATGCATGTCACTTGTGAAACTGCTAATTTAATGATTACTTTAAAAGCTGGTGGAGCTGATGTATTATTATGTGCTTCTAATCCTTTATCTACTCAAGATGATGTAGCAGCTTCTTTAGTTAAAGATTATGGCATTAAGGTTTATGCTCGAAAAGGAGAAAATAAAAAAATATATTTTAAACATTTAGAATCAGCTATTAAACATCAACCAGAAATAACTATGGATGATGGAGCAGATTTATTATCTTTATTGCATACTAAATATCAGAAACAAGCTTTCAAAATAAAAGGTTCTATGGAAGAAACTACTACGGGTGTAATTAGATTAAAAGCTTTAGAGCAAGCTGGAAAATTAATGGTACCAATTATTGCTGTTAATGATGCCCGAACAAAAAATTTGTTCGACAATAGATATGGAACTGGACAATCAACTTTAGATGGAATCATCAGAGCTACTGATATTTTACTAGCTGGCAAAACTGTAGTTGTAGCTGGTTATGGTTGGTGTAGTCGAGGATTTGCTATGCGAGCTCGCGGAATGGGATCTAATGTTGTAGTGACAGAAGTGGATTCTATTAAAGCCTTAGAAGCAGCTATGGACGGTTTTAGAGTAATGAAAATGTCAGAGGCTGCTCCAATTGGAGACTTATTTTGCACTTTAACTGGTGATATTCACGTAGTTGATATTCATCATTTTAAAAAGATGAAGGATGGAGCCATAGTTTGTAATTCTGGTCATTTTGACGTGGAATTAAATATTAAAGGTCTAAAGAAAATTGCTAAAAAAGTTCGAAAAGAAGTTCGAAACTTTACTGATGAATATACTTTAGCAAATGGTCGCCGAATATTTGTTTTGGCTGATGGTAGACTGATCAATTTAGCGGCTGCCGAAGGTCATCCAGCTTCTGTAATGGACATGAGCTTTTCTACTCAAGCTTTAGCCGCCGAAGATATTAATCGAAATTATAAAAAATTACAAAATAAAGTTTATTATGTTTCCGAAAAAATAGAGGAGTGGATTGCCAAAGCCAAACTTAAATCTATGGGAATTACTATTGATACTTTAACTTCGGAACAAAAAAAATATTTAGCTTCTTGGGAAATAGGGACTTAATTAATTGGAAATAGTATAATTGATTAATAGGTTAATTGAAACTTCTAATTTGAAATTTCAAATTTCTCAACTCATACTAAATAATACTATCTATTCTAACTGAATAATATATAGTGTTAAAAAATTTTGAATATTTAAAAAGGGAAGTTTTTCGAATTAAATTCGAAAAACTTCCCTTTTAATTTATTCTTTATTGAATATCATACGAGAGATAGCTTTCGCTAAATTCCCTCCCATATTTCTTTCTTCTAAATCCAATAAAGCTCCTGCTAGATTACTCTCATGTCCAAGTTGTTTAGAAACTTGAGCCTCCACTATTAATGCAAATCCTCTCCAGTCAATATCAGCATTGGAATTTAGATGAACTTTTTTGGACATAATAATAATTTCTATAATAATTTCTTTGAAATCTTTACTATTATTAATGAGATGTATCATTTGAACTACTGTATTAGCAACTTCGAATGTATTTTTCAAATTATCAGGTAAAAGATTTAAAAAATTTATTGATGATTCTGCTACGGGAGCACTATTAAAAATCCAATTATACCACGATAAATGACAAATAACATTTGCCTGCCATCTTAAGTCATCTTCTGATTCCGACCCTTCAAACATTTCTAACAATTTTGCTCCTATTTCATTTAATGATTTATAAACTGTGTCTAATTCTCCATAAATATTATGAAAAATTAAATGATTAATATTGGCAATAATCGCTGAAAATGATGAAATTAATTTTTCCTTTTCAGTTTCTGCTAAATCAGATGATTCTTGATGACAAGACATGGCTTTTTCAAAATCACCATTAGCATGGTATACCAAAGCTGCATGATAATGCCATAAAGATAAAAGTCTTCGATAACGAGAATGTTCCTCTCCTAAAATATCAATACGTTCTCTAATATCATCGAGAACTTTTGATGCAAGTTCAGAGTCCCATTTGCCAGGTTGTCTGCGCCAGCCATTAATGGCTTCGATTAAAAGCCAAATTTTTACTACATCATCGGTGGTAAAAGTTCCCGCCAATAAACAGGTTTGAGCCCAAAGCAATGGCTCGTTCAATTCATACAAAAATTTCTTTGCTATCAACCAATTTTTTGAATCGGTTGTGTTTGGAATTTCTGCTAATTTTTTAGCAATTGTGAAAATATCCTCCATCTTTCCTCCTACATTTTAAGGCTTCATTGATTTATAAGGGATTTCCCTGCCTTTTTTTATATTAAATTATATACCTATATCTTAACTTTTGTCAATCAAGATAATCGTGAGTCTGTTTTTTTATTTACCAAATCCCTAAATACTGCTAAAATAACTATATAAACTCATTTAATGAGCTAATTTTGATTTACTTATATAACTTATGACTTATGACTAGAATAAACATTCTCGGTACTGAGATCAACAAAATAAATTATAAACAAACTCTATCTAAAATAGAGGAGTTTCTTAGTGATCAAAAACAACATTATATTGTCACTCCTAACCCCGAAATAATACTAAAAGCTGGTCGAGATATTAATTATCGAGGAATTTTGAATAATGCTGATTTATCATTGCCGGACGGCTTTGGGTTAATACTAGGCTCTTGGCTCTTAGGAGACCCGCTTTATCACCGAGTCACTGGTGTAGATTTAACTTATCAGATTGCTGAATTAGCTAATCAAAAAGGATATAAATTATTCTTACTAGGTGGTCAAAATAACTCTACTCAGATAGCTAAAACAAAATTAGAGCTAAAATTTAAAAATATTAAAATTGTTGGCGTTGAAGAAGGATTTAAAGATATTAAAAATATTTCTTCTACTGAGAACCAAAAAATTATTGAAAAAATTAAAAATAGTGAAGCAGACATTTTATTTGTGGCTTATGGAGCACCTTTTCAAGAAAAATGGATCTATAAAAACTTACGAAAAATACCTAACATTAAATTAGCTATTGGTATTGGTGGCACTTTTGATTTTATCTCTGGCAAAATAACTAGAGCTCCCAAACTAATGCGTAAAATAGGCTTAGAGTGGCTCTGGCGTTGGTTTTTAGAACCTCAACGAGCATCTAGAATATTTGATGCCACTATTAAATATTCTTATGATTTAGTAAAATGGAAAATGCATACTTTAAAACCTTTTAGAAAAAATGCTCTAGGAATTATAATTAATAACGAAAATAAATTATTACTTTTTAACAGAAAAAAAGATCATAATCACTGGCAATTCCCTCAAGGAGGAATAGAAAAAAATGAGACACCAGAACAAGCCGTTCTCCGGGAATTAAAAGAAGAGACTGGATTAAAAAATTTAAAAATAATAGGAAAAATAGATGAAATATACAAATATTATTTTCCAATCCACTGGCCAGATTACGTTCCTCAAAATGTCATCACTTATAACAATAAATGGTGTGGGCAAGAACAAATAATATTTTTTTTGAAACAAACTAAAAATGAAACCCCAAAACCAATAGATGAACATGAAGATCATAAGTGGGTTAATAAAAATGAATTATTAGAAACTATCCATCCTATTAGAATTGCCCAGACTAAATTAATTTTAAAACACATTGATAAATACTTAATCAGTAACAAAGTTACAAGTTAAAAATTACAAGTTCAATCTTGAAACTTTCAACTTTCAACTTTCAACTAATTTTATGAAAGTACGATTTGCTCCTTCACCAACTGGATATTTACATATTGGTGGATTAAGAACAGCTCTTTATAATTATCTATTTGCCAAGAATAACAATGCTAAATTATTGCTCCGAATAGAGGACACTGATCGCAATAGATATGTGAAAAATGCTGACCAACAAATTATTAAAACCTTAAAATCTTTTGGCATTGAATTTGATGAAGGTCCTTTTTATCAATCTCAAAGATTAGAAATATACCAAAAATATGTAAAGCAATTAGTCAAAGAAGATAAAGCTTATTATTGCTTCTGCTCCAAAGAGAGATTAGACGAAATGCGTTCTGCTCAAATTGCTGAAAAAAAAATCCCCAAATATGACCGACATTGCCTAAATTTATCTGAAGAAGAAATTAAAAAAAAGTTAGACAATAAAGAATCCTATGTAGTGAGATTAAAACTTCTAGATAATCAAGATGTTATTTTTAAAGATGAAGTTTATGGTGAAGTAAAAATCAATACTAACAATATGGACGACCAAGTTTTGTTAAAATCAGATGGTTATCCTACTTATCATTTAGCAGTTGTCGTCGATGATCATGAAATGGATATTACTCATATTATTAGAGGCGAGGAGTGGCTTCCTTCAACACCTAAACATATTTTACTTTATCAAATGTTTAATTGGGAAATCCCTAAATTTATCCACTTGCCATTATTGTTAAATCCAGATAAATCTAAACTATCTAAAAGACAAGGCGATGTAGCGGCCGAAGATTTTTTAAAAAAAGGATATCTTCCCGAAGCAATCTTAAATTATATAGCTTTCTTAGGCTGGAATCCGAAAACAACTAAAGAAATTTATTCAATAGAGGAATTAATCAGGGATTTTGATATCGCCAAAATAAATAAAGCTGGAGCTATTTTTAACATTGAGAAACTTAATTGGTTTAATGCTGAATATGTTCGTAACATCGTTAAAGAAAAAGGTCAAAGATATGAAAAATTATTAGAAAAATCTAAAAAATATTTTCCAAAAAATTTAGAAAAAAATAAATTAGAAAATATATTTATAGTTTTGTCAAGTAGACTAAATTATCTATCTGAACTAGAAGAGTCTAGCAAGTTTATTTTTGAATTGCCAGATTATGATTCTCAAATGCTAATCTTCAAAAAAAGTGATCTAGATAAAACTAAAGCTGGATTAAAATTAATTTATAAACAATTAGAAAACAATACAGCTGACTGGGAATTAGAAAATCTAGATAATTTATTAAAAAATATTGTGAATAATAGTGAATTAAATCCTGGAGATGTATTTTGGCCTTTACGAGTTGCCCTATCTGGCTTAGACAAAAGCCCTAGCCCCAGTGAAATATTGTGGATTTTAGAAAAAAATGAAAGTTTAGACAGAATTAACATAGCCCTTAATAAGCTAAAATAATAAATTAAGATACTATATTGCCATTCCAAGCTTGAGGGTCTGCCTCAGTATTAGCGATGCCTATTGTCATTCCGGACTTGATCCGGAATCTCAATTTCAATGTTTAGTGGTATTAGAGATCCTGAATCAAGTTCAGGATGACATCTAATTAAGCTCAAAAAATAACACAACTCTACTTTCTACTTTCTATATAATCCGCTATAATTAAATTATGATGAAAAATATTAATTTTTTAAGAAGATATAGCTGGAAAAAAGCAACTATCATTATTTTGTTGTTATTTGTTTTTATTCCTCAAAATTATAGTCATTCTGCCTCTATCCAAGAACTAAATCAACAAATATCAGAACAAAAAAGAGTTATCGAAGAATTAAATAATCAACAAAAACAATACCAAAATAAAATAAAACAAAAACAACAAGAATCTTTAAGTTTACAAAATGAAATATATATTTTAAATAGTGAAATTGCTTCCACTAAATTAGGTATTGAGACTACTCGCCTACAAGTGGAAAACATTAATTTAGAAATGAAAGCTATTAATCTAGAAATAGATAAAAAAGAAAATGAAATAGAAATTAATAAAAAAAGAGTTAGGAGTGCCTTACAAAGCCTACACGAAGAAGAACAAAAAAATGATACTCTAAAAATTTTACTCTTAAATAATAACTTAAGTGACTTTTTCGATGAAATAAATAAATTAAAATCAATTGAATCTAATTTAAATAAAAAATTATCCAACTTAGCAGACTTAAAGGATTGGCTTCAAAATAAAAATGAAAATTTAGCTAAATCTAAATCAAAATTAGAAACTCTACAAAAAAAATTAGAAAAAGAAGAATATAAACTTCAAGAAACTCAAAGTGTAAAACTAGTTTTTTTATCCAATAGTGAAAATAATGAACAAAAATTTCAAAAATTGCTAGCAGAATTAAAAGCCGAACAACAAGAGGCTAGTAATATAATTACTCAATACGAAAATCAAGCTCGTAGTCTTTTATTAGGGGAAAAAGGCGAACGATTAAAAAATACTGGTAATTTTACTTGGCCAGTACCATCAAAATATATTACATCTTATTTCCATGATCCTGATTATCCTTTTAGACGTATCTTTGAACATCCTGGTATTGATATTCGCGCTAGTCAAGGAACTCCGCTAAAAGCCAGCTCTTCTGGTTATGTGGGAGTCACCCGTGATAATGGTTATGGTTATAGCTATATCTTATTAGTCCATGGCAATGGCTTATCTACAGTTTATGGTCATGTATCAAAAATAAAAGTCAAAAAAGGTGACTTTGTACTTCAAGGTGATATTATTGGATTATCTGGTGGTATGCCTGGCACTAAAGGCGCTGGTCGTTTGACTACTGGACCACATCTCCATTTTGAAATTAGATCAAATGGTGTTCCTGTTAATCCTTTAATTTATTTAAGTAAATAATATGAATTTATGATGACTTTTGGAAAAATTATTATCTTAATACTATTATGTGTTGCAATTTTAATTATGACCCAAAATAACGTTAGTGTTTGGTGGTATATTTCTTCGATAATAGGAATCTTTTTAATATTTAATTATGGTCAAAAATAATTAATCTGGTAAAGGATGATATTTTTGATGCATTTTTTGAGCAAATCTATCTGAAGCATGCACATATCTAGTTGTGGTATCTAAAGATTCATGACCTAATAAAATTTGAATAGCCACTGGACTAGCTCCATTTTCAGCTAAAAAAGTAGCAAAACCGTGTCTTAAAGTATGGGCACTAATAGGTACATTAATATTTAAAATTTCTCGATACTGCTTAATTTTAGCCTGTAAATAATTATTAGACACTTTAGTGTCTTTTTTATTTGTATTTTGACCCCGTAAGGGTATAAATAGTCTTTTTAAATTATCATGTCTAAATTTTAAATAAATATTTAAATATTTTTTAGACCGTTCTGTCATATAAACAAATCTTTCTTTTTTACCCTTACCTAAAACAAAAATCCGACCCTCTTTATCAATTTGATCTCTGTTTAAAGAGGTTAATTCTGAAATTCTCATTCCTGTAGAAAATAATAACTCTAAAATAGCTCTATTACGAGTGGCTACTATAGCATTTTTTTCCAATTTATTAGGAGCTTCAATTAGCTTTATTAGTTCTTCAAATTCTGGAATTTTAGGATGTTTTTTAATATTCTTAACTAATTTAATATGCTCTGGTAAAATATTTATTTTTTGATCGTATTCAATCAAATATTTTAAATAAGAACGTAAGGCTGACAGCATTCTATTAATTGTATAAGAAGATAATCTCTTCTCCTGAACCTCTTTATTACTAGTAGCTCGATCGATAGAGTAGAGGTAGGCTTTATAATGGTTAATATGTAATTTACCTAAATCTTTAAAATTTAAATTTTCATACTCCAAAAAATTTATAAAAGAATTTAAATCTCTTTCATAATTATAGATCGTCTTAAGAGAGTAGTTGTTGACTTGCAGATTTAATAAATACTCATCCATTAAGGGGAGAATAGGACGTTTTTTATCATTTTTTCTTATCTTGCTTGTTTTTAGCTTATTCATTGACATGGTATTAACTGAGTATAATTACCCTTACACTCAGTTATTATAACATATTATACTTAATTTATAAGCTATTAAAATATAAGCTCTAAATCTTAAAAAATAAACTAAAATTTATTCTACAATTTAAATACTTACTTATTTATAATTTACAACTCCTAGCTTACAATTTTTCGGCTATAATAAAGGCTTTTGGGCATTTTTTTATCAAAAATTTTAAACTTTTTGATATTTAAATCATCTAAATTTAATTTTAAAAACAAAAATTCTAAATTTATAATAAATTTGCTATTTAGCCTAAATATTGGATTATTTTTTTAACTCACTCTCCTACCCTATTTTCATTTTTTATTTATTGAGCTATTACTACTTTTTTAAAACTGCTCCTCCCTTCCCTATTCCACAATTTGACAAATATATAAAAATATTATCTTATATATTTTAAACTGTCCAATCTTACTTCTTAAGTTTTAATGTCTTTGCAGTTTGATCCTTACCCGCCTCAATAATCAATTTCAAAAATTTTGATTTTACCTGAGGATTAAACATTTGAGCATTTTCCCAAACACAATGACCACCAATACCTTTCTGAGGTGGATATAAAGTTGGTCGAATAACATCAAAATTTTTCATTTTTTGATACCCTAAATTATAAGTTCTATTAAAATCCTTAAAAGTATCATAACTAACACCATATTGATCACAAATCCTAGCAACTTCTTTAGCCCAGGCAATACAAACTCCATAATATGAAGTTGATAAAATTTTATTTAATTCCGTGCTTTGAGAAGGTAAAAATAATTTTGTTTTAATTCCTAAAGATTGACAATGATTTTTGGCTATTTGCCCTATCCTCTGATCATCAGCACCAATATATTTCACAAAACATTTTAAACTTTTTGTTAAATTAGGATGTTTACCTCTAACTGGACTATGAACAACTATCTTTGATGCTAATTTCTGATTAATCTTTTTAGTTGTTCCTACGTCAACTGTAGATTCTATAATCACAAATTTGGGTTGATTTTTTTTAATTTGATTTATTACCTCTGAGATAAAAAGGCGACTAAAAGGAATACAAACGTGAAACATTTCTACCTTTTCTTCCCCTAGGTTATCATGGTCTAAATCTTTAGATAAAATTTGATA
>JAIOTH010000155.1 GCA_021106915.1 bacterium
AGTTAATCAAGGTCGTTTAAAATTAAGAGAGGGTGATATTGAGAAAAATTTAATTTTTTATCAACGAGAAAATCAAAAGAATGTTAAGCGATGTGATGCTGTGATTATTAGTTTTCCAGAGACAGAACAAATTAGAGATTTATTAACTCGAGCAAATGAAGTTTTAGTTGTAATTGATAAGAAAAGAGAAATTTATTTCATTAATAATGTTAAATTTCACATTGATCAAGTAAAGGATTTGGGAAGTTTTGTGGAAATAGAGGCTATTGATGAAGGAGATTATTTAAATGAAGAAGGAAAATTGCTTCAACAATGTCAGAAATATTTAAATTTATTTGAAATTAAAGATAAGGATTTAATTGATTGTTCTTATAGTGATTTACTTTTAAAACAGAAAAATGAAAATAGTTATTGATGCTAGATTTTTAGGAACTGGAACTGGAATTGGTCGTTATGTTGAGCAATTAATTTTGAATTTAGAAAAAATAGATTTAGAGAATGAATATTTTATATTGATTAACCAAGCAAACAAGGAGAAATATCGACCTGCGAGGTCGAATTTTAAAAAAATAATTGTTGATATTCCTTGGTATGGTTTAATGGAACAGATTAAAATTCCTTTAGTTTTGAAAAAAATAAAGCCAGATTTAGTCCATTTTCCTCATTTTAATGTACCATTTTTTTATAATCAGCCTTTTGTAGTTTCCATTCATGATTTAATTTTAACAAAATACCCTAGTCCCAGAGCCACAACTTTATCACCAATTAAATACTTTTTTAAAAATTTATTTTATAGAATAATAATTAATCATGCCGTTCAGAAATCACAAGTTGTAATTACGATGGCAAATTTTACTAGAAATGAAATAATAAATGAATTTCATCTTGGAGAGACACAAAAACAGAAGATTCGCGTTATTTATGAAGGAGTTACAAAATTAAAGGAAAATTGTGTCGATGTTAATTTGTGGGATCATGCCTGCCTGTTTGGTAGGCAGGGAATTAATCAGAAATTTGTTTTATATCTTGGTAATGCTTATCCTCATAAAAATTTAGAATTTTTGATTAAAGCTTGGCAAAATTTTAAAAAAGATTATCAATTAGTTTTAATTGGTAAAAAAGATTACTTTTATCAGAATTTAGAAAAGAAAATCAAGGAATTGGGTTTAGAAAAAAAAGTAATTTTAACCGGTTTCGTGCCTGATGAAAAATTAGGAGTATTTTATCAACAGGCTCAAGCTTATGTTTTTCCTTCCTTGTGTGAAGGTTTTGGTTTACCGCCCTTGGAAGCATTAAATTTTAAATTGCCAGTTTTAGTGAGTAATAACTCTTGTCTGCCAGAAATTTTACAAGATTCAGCTTTATATTTTAACCCTCAAAAAGAAGATGATTTTTTAGAAAAATTAAATAGCATTTTATTTAATGATGATTTAAGAGAAGACTTAATTAGTAATTCAGAAAAAATATTATCAAAGTATTCTTGGTTTAAAATGGCAAGGAAAATCAAAGATTTATATCTTGAGTTTCGTTAGTTAATATACTTTTTTACTCATTTAATTATGAAAAATTATCATTTTGTCTAAAAAAATTAATTTTAATAAAGCATTAGACGATGATTTTAGAAAGATTGAATATTTATTAAATTTTAGGTCAAGAATATATCGTCATTTTGTTTTCTCTTTTGGGTAAAATATTGTATAATTAAGATACTAATGATACGAAAGATTAATACTAATATACTAATTTTATTTTAAATTGGTATTATTAGTATAATTCGTATGTATTGGTATATTAGCATCGCGTGTATAAATATTGTTTTTGATTTTTTATTTATTTAATGCTAATAACTTAATTGAGATTCTTAAATTGTGATTAAGAATATGAGAAAAACAAAAATTACAAAAAAGAAACTTCCTGCTAAAAAAAGTAAGAAGAAAGTTTTACTTTCTAAGACTAAAAAAACTAAAGCAAAGAAGGCTGTTAAAAAGAAGTCGGGTGTTAAGAAAAAGTCTGCTCTAAAAAAGAAGGTTTTTAAGAAAAAAACAAGTCCTAAAAAAATTGTAAAAAAATCAGCGACTAGGAAAAAATCTGTTAAAAATAAGAAGAAGACTGTAAAGAAAAAGATTGCTAAAAAGTTAATTTTAAAGAAGAAAATTAAAAAGACTGTTTCTTCTAAAAAGATTAGCAAACAGAAACTACCTGTAATTACAAAAAAGACTAAAGAAGAAATAATGGTGAAAAAAAATGATACGCCAGTTTTAAATTTCAATCAAAATTTTTTAGAAAGTTTTAAAAATGTTGATGATCTTTTAAATGAGGCAGAATTATCTTTAGAAAAAGAAGATTTTATATTGGAATCGGATGAATCTTTGATTTCTATTAAAATGTCTGAAAAAAAAGAAAAATTAGAGCAGATTATTAGTGAGGATATAGAAGTCTCAGAACAAGTGAGAATGGCAGAAAATTATAATTTGAAAATAAAAGGTGAAGAAATAGAGGTAAATTGTCAAAAAGAGGTACCTCTTAAATCAAATCACGTGGTTAATCTTCGTCGAAGTGAAAAAAAAGTAATTTTAAGTGAAAAACAAAAAGTAGATTTTAAAATTCCTCAAAAGAAAACAATTTCCAATTTATCTTCTTTATATTTTAAGGAAATAAGTCATTTATTTTTAAAGAGTGATTTTTTTAGATTCGTTTATTTTATTGGTCAGGGAGTAGTTTATATTTTTAAATATTCGTTTTTAGGGATTATATTTTCTTTTAAGATTTTATTATCATTTTTTATCCGAATGGCTTTATTTTTTAATTTTACTGGTCAGAAAATTCATGGGTTTTTTGTTAATTTTGATCAAGAAAAAATTGATAAGAATAGAAAAAATTCTCAAGAGAAAGTTGAAAAATTTAAAGAAAAAGTTTTTTCTTTTAATCCTTTACTTTTATTTCAAAAAGGAAGCTTAAAATTCTATGCTAAAACTTTTAGTTTTGTATTTGTGGCTTTGTTAATTGTTTCCAGTATTTATTTATTTGGTATTGTTAATTCTTTGCAAGAAAGTAAGGGCAAAGTTTTAGGTATATCAGAGCAAGCTTATCAGAATTTTAATGATGGTTTGCAGTCTATGATGGATTCGGATTTTAATTTAGCTCAAGAAAATTTTTCTCAAGCCAATCAAAAATTTTCTGTAGCTGAGAAAGAAATAAGTCAGCATAGTAAGGTAATTATGGATATTTTTAGACTGATTCCAGTTGGTGGTCGTCAATTGGATGATGGTATGAAACTTTTGAAGGCTGGTAGTTTAATGTCAAAATCAGCAGAACATATTAGTTTAGCATTGGAAAAACAACAAGAAATAAGTATTACTGATAAGATTAAATTAATTAGTGATAATTTGACTCAAAGTAAAGATGAATTAAAATTAGCTAGTGAGTATATTATAGATATAAATATTAATTCTTTACCGGCTGAATATAGAGAGCAATTTAAAAATATTAAAAATCAATTGCCAGCTTTGAGTGATAATTTAGAAAGTTTAGATTCCTTTTTTGATTTAAGTATGAAAATTTTAGGGTCAGAGGGTTTGCAGAGATATTTATTTATTTTTCAGAATAATAATGAAATTAGAGCTACTGGTGGTTTTATTGGTTCTTTGGCAACAGTAGATCTATCAGAAGGAGAAATTGTGAATATTTATGTGCCAGGTGGAGGTCCTTATGACTATAAGGCTGGTATTAAAAATGATTATATTTCTCCTAAGCCTTTATGGTTGATTAATCCAAGATTTTGTTTTTGGGATATGAACTGGTGGTCAGATGGACCAACTTCTTTTGCTACTGTTTTAGAAAATTTTAGTGAAGCTAGTAATCAGAGTTTAGATGGATTAATAGCTTTAAATAGTGATATTATGGTTGATATTTTAGGTATTTTAGGTCCAATTTATTTAGAAGAGTTTGATTTAGAAATTACCAAAGAAAATTTTTACCAAAAAGTTCAGCAAGAAGTGGAAATTAATTATGATAGAGAAAAAAATCAACCTAAAGAGATTATTGGAGTTTTAATGGAAAAAGTAATGGATAGGGTTTTTAATGATGAAAGTTTGAATTATTTGGAATTTGTTAAATTGTTTGATTTAGCAGTTAATCAAAAAGATGTTCAAATGTATTTTAAAGATCAAGGTTTACAAAGTAGTATTGAAAATTATGGTTGGTCAGGATCTGTAACTAAAACAAAAAAAGATTATTTAAGTGTAGTTAATACCAATATTGGTGGTCAAAAAACAGATCAATTTATAGATCAAGATATCCAACATCGAGTTGATATTTTATCTAATGGAGCAATTATTGATACAGTAAAAATAAAACGAGAATATAAAGCAAAGGAAGATAATATTTTTTCTCAAGTTCCTAATAAAAATTATTTACGAGTTTATGTTCCTCAGGGTAGTAAATTATTAGAAGTTTATGGTTTTGAAAATTTTCCAGAAAGTGAATATTTAAAACCTAGTTATAATTCATCAGAATTTTTGCAGATTTCAGAAATAGAAGGAAGAGTATCAGTAGACAAAATTTCTGGTTTAGAAATTTATGAATCTTTTGGTAAAACTGTTTTCTCTGGTTGGCAAGAAATAGAACCAGGGGAGAGTAAGGAGATTTATATCCGTTATCAATTACCTTTTAATATTGATTTAAGTTCTCAAGATAGAAATTTAAAAGATTTATTTTTTAATACTAAGGAATTAAGTATTGATACTTATTCAATAATTTATCAAAAACAATCTGGACAAGAATCAGAAATAGAGGCTTATTATAAATGGCCAAAAAATGTAGATTTAATTTGGTCTAATATTAAAGGGAGTACAATTTCTAGAAATTTTCAAGAAGATTTTGTAGTTGGTTTTGTTTTAGAGAAGTAAAATCAAGTTTAGTTTAATAAAATTAAATAATAATTAAAAATATGGCAGATAAAAAGTTTTCTAACGAAGAAGCTATTAAATTTGGCTGGGAGTCATTAAAAGAGAACTTAGGCTTTTTTTTGATTGCTGGGGCAATAATTTTTGTAATAGCTATGGTTCCTACTCTTATTCAGGAGATTATGAAGAAAAATGATTCTGGTTCAATAAGAATTGTTTTAAATATTGTTCATTTTTTCTTTCAAATCATGGGAATGTTAGTTAGTCTGGGATTCGTTAAAGTCACTTTAAAATTAATTGAAAAGAAAAAGGTTAGTGTGTCAGATTTATTTTCTCAATACCCTTTATTTTTAAAATATTTTCTAGCTTATATTATCTATGCTTTTATATTAATTTGCGGATTTTTTTTATTTATAGTTCCAGGAGTTATTTGGGCTATAAAGCTTAATTTTTTTCCATATTTTATATTAGAGGGTTGTGGAGTTATTGAATCTCTTAAAAAAAGTTCCCAAATTACTCAAGGTTCTAAATGGGATTTATTTGTCTTTGGTGTAATCTTATCTTTAATTAGCATAGCCGGCGTCTTAGTTTTTGGTGTTGGTATTTTAATTACCATACCTATTGTCGCTATGGCAGAAGTATTTGTTTATCAGAAATTAAAATCAGGATTTAAATTTTCGGAAAATTTAGTTAAATAGTTTTGATAAAAATAGAGTTTATAAAGACGATTTTTAATCGTCTTTATATATTATTGTATGCTTAAGACATTATTAAAAAAGTTAAATTCTACTATTTTTGGGGGGGCAATATTGATTAGTTTTTTTACAATCATTAGTAAAATTTTAGGTTTGGTTCGAGATCGAATGCTAGCTTCTTTTTTTGGAGCTGGTGAAGTTTTGGATGCTTATTTCGCTGCTTTTAGAATTCCAGATTTAATTTTTAATACCTTGGTTTTAGGAGCTTTAGCCTCGGCTTTTGTACCTATTTTTGTAAAATTAAATCAAAAAGACAATAAAAGAGCTATTGCTGTTTCTAACTCTATTTTAAATATTTTAACCTCTGTATTAGCTTTAATTGCTGTTATTGCTATTATTAAAGCTGATTTTTTGGTAAAACTTTTGGTTCCTGGTTTTAATCCTTTTCAATTAACTTTGACTATTAAACTTACTAGAATAATGTTGGTGAGTATTGTTATTTTTGGAGCTTCTAATATAATGAGTAGTTTATTAAATTCTTATAAATCATACTTTTATTATAGCTTAGCCCCGGTGATGTATAATTTGGGAATTATTACTGGAGTTATTTTTAGTAGATACTATGGATATGTTTATTTAGCTTGGGGAGTTGTTATAGGAGCGATTTTACATTTTATAATTCAATTATTGGCAGTTATTAAAGAAGGGTGGCATTATTCATTGGTTTTTAATTTTAAAGATATTTATGTGCGTCGGATTTTTAAATTAATGTTGCCCCGAACTTTAGGCTTGGCTATTATGCAGATTAATCAAGTAGTAATTACTGTTATTGCCTCTAATCTAATGGCGGGCAGTATTGCTGTATTTTATTTTGGTATGAATTTACAGTCAGTTATTGTTGGCATTTTTGGTATTTCCATAGCAATTGCGGTTTTCCCTGTTTTATCAGAATATGCTCATAATAATGAGAAATTTATTTATTATTTAGTACATAAAATTAAAAAGATAATATTTTTGGTTATTCCTATCTCAGTTTTAATGATAATTCTTAGGGCTCAAATCGTGAGAATAGTATTAGGAACTGGTAGTTTTGATTGGCAAGATACTTATTATACTGCTCAAGTTTTGGGATATTTTTCAGTTTCTTTAGTTTTTCAATGTTTAATACCTTTAATTGCCAGAGCATTTTATGCTCTAGAAGACACTAACACGCCAGTTATTACTCGTATGTTTAGTTTTATTCTTAGTATATTTTTAGCAGTTTATTTAAGTAAAAGCATGGGCATTG